>NZ_JAPWHT010000156.1:0-20968 GCF_027270795.1 Streptomyces sp. ActVer | reverse complement strand
GGGGCGGGCGGGTGCCCGGGTGGAGCCCGCGGTGGAGGACCCTCGTCCGCTGTTGCCGCCCGCGGCCGCGCGCAGACTCGCGATGCTGCTCGCCGACCGGCCCGGGGCAGGCGGCGGCAGCGGCGGCCGCAGAGGCTCGACACCCGACCTCATGGAGCTGCTCCCGCAGTGGCTCGCCACGGCGAACCGGCGCGGGTTCGCGCCCCGCCCGGAGGCACTGCCCGCGCTCCTTGACGCGGCCCGGGGGCGTACGGATCTACGGCCGGCGGTGCTGGCGTTCGCGGGGCCGCGCGCGCTGTGGCTGGCCCGGCTGAACGCGGACTGGCGGTTCGCGCTGCGCTCGACGCCGGGCGGCGGGGCGGCTCTGCCCGGGCCCGAGGAGCCCGATCGCATACGGGAGTTGTGGGAGGAGGGGCTGTTCGCCGAGCGGGTCGCGCTCCTCTCGGGGATACGGGCCAGGGACGCGACGGCCGCGCGGGATCTGCTGGCCACCACGTGGGCGACGGAGCGGGCCGAGGACCGGCTGATGTTCCTCGACTCGTTGCGGACGGGACTGTGCGCGGCGGACGAGCCGTTCCTGGAGCGGGCGTTGGCCGACCGGAGCCGCAATGTGCGGGCCACGGCGGCGGAGTTGCTGTCCGCGCTGCCCGGTTCGGCGCTCGCCGGGCGGATGGCGGAGCGCGCGGTGTCCTGCGTGGCCGTCGACCACACGCAGGGCACGCCGACGATAGCGGTCGAGGCGCCGCACGAGTGCGATCCGGGTATGGAGCGGGACGGAGTCGTTCCCAAGGCTCCGGCAGGGCGGGGTGAACGGTCCTGGTGGCTGGGCCAGTTGGTCGAGGCGGCGCCGCTCGGCACGTGGTCGCGGCGGCTCGGGGGACGTACGCCGGAGGAGATCGTGGCGCTGCCCGTGGCGGACGACTGGCAGAGCGAGCTGCATGCCGCGTGGTGCCGGGCCGCGGTGCGCCAGCGCGACCCTTCCTGGTCCAGGGCTCTGCTGGGAGTTCCCGCCGCACCGGAGGCGGGCGGACCGGGTGCGGTGTCGTTGGCCGAGCGGGCAAAGCTGCTCGGCACGCTGGGGGCGGCGGAGCGGGCCGACTGGGTGGCGGGCTTCATAGCCGTGCACGGCCTGTCCGAGGCGTTCCAACTGCTCGGAGTGTGCACGGTGCCGTGGTCGGGGCCCTTGGGGCGGGCGGTCGTCGACGCCCTCAACATCGCGCGCGACGCGGGCAGTTACCCATGGAGCTTCAGCGGAGTCATGGGCCTGGCCGAACGCTGCCTGGACCCTTCGGAGGCCCCCCACCTCGAAACCCTCACCGCCATCCCCGACGAGCCGGAAAACGCGGCCCCCGGCGCCGGCAGCTACTGGTCAGAATCCTTCCAACGCCTGGTCACAACCCTGCGCCTACGAGCAGCAATGCAGAGAGAACTCACGGAGGAGTAAGCGCCCGCGCGTAGCCGGAACCAGGACACAGACCCACAGCACCTCACAACGCCCTCACCCCACCCACCTCCAAGGGGCGCGGGGAACTGCGCGACCAGCCCCCACCAACCCGCAGCCACAACACACCCCAAGCCACCCACGCACCCCCCGCCCCCCCCAGCGGAGCCCTACCGCACGTTCGTCCGAACCCACTCCACAATCGACCCAGTAGTCGCCCCAGGCGTAAAAATCTCCGCCACACCCAACTCCTTCAACGGCGCGATGTCCGCCTCCGGAATGATCCCGCCCCCGAACACCTTGATGTCCTCCGCATCCCGCTCCTTCAGGAGCCGAATCACCGCGGCGAACAACGTGTTGTGCGCGCCGGACAGGATCGACAGCCCGATCGCGTCGGCATCCTCCTGAATAGCCGTGTCGACGATCTGGTCGGGCGTCTGGTGGAGACCGGTGTAGATGACCTCCATACCCGCGTCCCGCAGCGCCCGCGCGATCACCTTCGCCCCGCGGTCGTGGCCGTCGAGCCCCGGCTTGGCCACCACCACGCGGATCGGACCGGCTGCCACACCCATCACTGCCTCCATGAACCGACTACACCGACCTACCGACCTGCACGGTCCGCGGGGATCTGCGGAGATCCACGGAGCTCCGCGGAGATCCACTCGGACCTGTACCGACTGATAGCACCCGAGGGCCGCGACGGCGACTCGCCGCCACCGCGCTCACGTCAGATATGCCCCGGTGGCACAGCAACCCCGCACGACTATGCCCCGGTGGCACAGCAACCCCGCACGACACGGCCGGGGAAGGTGAACGAACGTTATCGCCACCATCCCGTCACCGGCAGTTTCGCGGTGTGGACCGAGGGGGAAATCACACGGTGGGACAAGTTCGCCGCGCACCGGTCCCGCATCACGCGGCACATGGGCCGCAGCCCGCGGCCGATGGACCGCGGCCGGACCGTGCGCAAGGGGAGCCGCTACGAGGTCGCCGCACCGCCGCGCCGTCAGCCGCACGGCAAGGTGGTGCGGCGCACCGGCGATCGCACGACGACGGGCACGCCCGTCGCTCCACCGGCGTCACACGCGCCGCACGTGCACCCTCGCCTTCCTCGTCATCGGCTTCTCACGAGGGCACACGGGGGACGGAGTCGTCCTCCCGTGCGCCGACGGGAGGTCGGCCATGAAGGTCACCAGGGCAGTGTCGCCCCTTCTTCCACTCTGCCAGCGCCTGCTCCCCGGCAGACTGGCCGGACTCTCACTGACCCTCCTGAAGGCGACCGCCCTGGAGATCGCGATCCTTGCGGGCCATCTCCTCCTCTATCCCACCGGCATCACCCCGGAGCGCCGCCCGACGCCGACCCCACCCGGGCCCCCGACCGACCTCACCGGCGCAGGCACACGTACGGGTACCGGCACACGCACCGGCGCAGAAGCACGTACCGACACCGGCGACACTCCGGACGCCACCCGGCTCCCCACCCCCACCAGGCCCCCGGTCGTCCTGCTGCACGGCTTCATCGACAACCGCTCCGTCTTCGTGATGCTGCGCCGCTCACTGGCCCAGCACGGCAGGCAGCAGATCGAGTCGCTCAACTACTCCCCGCTGACCTGTGACATACGGACCGCCGCCGAGCTGCTCGGCCGGCACATCGAGGAGATCTGCGAGCGCACCGGCCGTCACGAGGTGGACATCGTCGGGCACAGCCTCGGCGGACTGATAGCGCGCTATTACGTGCAGTGCCTGGGCGGTGACGTCCGCGTCCGGACCCTCGTCACGCTGGGCACGCCGCACTCGGGCAC
The DNA here is from genome assembly GCF_027270795.1 of Streptomyces sp. ActVer. NCBI lineage: Bacteria > Bacillati > Actinomycetota > Actinomycetes > Kitasatosporales > Streptomycetaceae > Streptomyces > Streptomyces sp. ActVer. The sequence goes on along the minus strand of NZ_JAPWHT010000156.1, from coordinate 17,725 downwards.
GCGGGTCGTCCCGCTGATGAACGCGCACCCGATCGTCCGCCAGATGCGCCCCGGTTCGGGCGTACTCGACGAGCTGTGCCAGCCGGCGCCGCACTGCCGGACGCGGTTCGTGAGCTTCTGGAGCGACCTCGACCAGTTGATGGACCCGCTGGAGACCGCGTGCATCGAGCACCCGGACCTGCTCGTCCAGAACGTGCGGGTGAGCGGAATCGGGCATCTCGCACTCCCCGTGCACCCGGCCGTCGCGGCCGGCATCCGGCAGGCCCTGGACTCCGAGGAGACAGAGGCCCGCCCCGCCGCCGCCCACCCTGCCGCCGCCCGCGCCGACGGTCTGACGGTGGCGTGACCGAGAGCGTCACCACGTCACCACGGGCACGGGCGCGGGCGTGACCGGAAGCGCCGGAGCGAGAAAGCGAGCGAACCGGAAGCGGCGGAGCGTAAGCGGCGCAAAAGCCAACCAGCGCAACCGGAAGGCGCCCCCGAACCCGTTCAACCGGCTCCGAGGACCGACGTTCCTTCGAACATTCATCGAACGCCAGGCCAAAGCTGTGCCCGTCCTCCGCCGAAAGGCGGCCGAATGCCCCTTTCCTGAGAGAGGGAAAGCCGCCGAAGATTGTCGCGCCCTCGTACCGCCGGGTACAGTCGCCGCACTGCTCTGCCAGCCCCTGTCGTCGAGGCGAAAGAGAAGTTGGTGAACGACCGTCACCCGTCGGGGACCGCAACCCCCCCGGCCCCGGCTCCCGAGGCTGCCTCGGCGCATTACGCGTCCTATGGCGAACAGGGCGTCCAGTACGGCGACTTCACCACGCACGACGGCTGCTCCACCACCGGTTTTGATGCCAACGCCCCCGGCATGTACGGCGCGACGGGCAGCTACGACACGACGGGCGCCTACGCGACGACGACCTTCGACACCGACCCCCTGTTCGGCGACCTCCCCGGCAACGGCGGCGGTAACGACGGCAGCGTCGCGGGCACAGGTTCGTACGACGCCACCCAGTGGGCCACCGGCAGTCATCAGACGCTGAACTACGATCCGTACGCGGCCCAGCACCACGCCGCGTTCGAGACCGGCAGCTATGACACGAGCGGTGTCTGGTCGGACTCCGGTCACCAGCAGCTCGGCGAGATCCCCACGCAGGCCGCGGGCCCCGAAGGCACCGGCCAGTGGGACGCGAACGCCTGGCTCCAGGCCGATCCGGTCGACCCCACCCAGCAGTGGACCGCGCCGACCTTCGAGACCGGCACGTACGACGCGACGGCCTGGAACTCGGACGGCGGCGACCAGAACCAGCAGAACCAGACTCAGGTCCAGCCCCAGATCCACCACCAGGCGCAGGCCGAGCACGAGTCGTATCCGGCCGACCAGCACACGTCGGCCGTCCCGCACACGTCGTACGAGCACCACGACGCCTACAACCCGCACGAGTCGTACGAGTCGTACGAGTCGTACGACCAGCAGGCCACCAGCGCGTTCGAGCAGGTCCCGTACGAGGAACAGGCCACCGCGGAAGGCGAGTTCACCCCCTCCGACGACGCCGACGCGGACTCCGGTACCGATGGCCACAGCCACACCCACGACGAACCCGCGCCCTTCGACGACGTCGAGGAAACCACCTCCGTCGCCACCGACGCCCCGGCCGGCCGCTCCGCGTCACGTGCGGCCGGCCGTTCCGCGCCCCGTTCCCGCCGCCGCACCCCACCGAAGCGTTCCGCCCTGCTGACGGTCGCCGTGCCCTCGGCGTGTGTGATGGGCGTCGCCGGAATCGCCGCCGCGTCCGTGACCGGCGGAAGCAGCAACGACGACGTGCAGACGACGGCCGCTGCGCCCGACACGAGCACCATGAAGCCGTCGGCCGCGAACAACCAGCTGGACACCCAGCTCGAGAACCTCTCCACCGACGCGGACGACTTCGCCGACCGGGCGAGCCGTACGCAGGAACGTATCGACTTGAAGGCCCAGCAGGCCGCCGAGAGGCAGCGGGCAGCGGCGGAGGCGGCCCGTAAGGAGCGGCTGCGGCCGAAGTTCGCGCTGCCGGTCACGCAGAAGGGGCTCAGTGCCTCCTTCGGGCAGGCCGGCGTCAACTGGATGTCCACGCACACCGGCATCGACTTCCCGGTGTCGTACGGCACGACGGTGATGGCCGTGGCCGACGGGACCGTCCGTACGCAGTGGAACAGTTCGTACGGGAACATGGTCATCCTGACGACCAAGGACGGCACGGAGATCTGGTACTGCCACCTCGCCACGTACCAGGTCGCCTCGGGCACCGTCGTGAAGGCCGGCGACCCGGTCGCGTACTCCGGCAACTCCGGCAACTCGACCGGCCCGCACCTCCACATCGAGGTCCGCCCGGGCGGCGGCTCGGCGATCGATCCGCTCCCCTGGCTGCGCAGCCACGGCCTCGACCCGACGTAACCGAACCGCCCGCCCCTCACACGCAAACAGGGCTCGACGTCATCAAAACGCCGAGCCCTGCCGCCATGAATCCCAGGGCTACAGCTTCTCCACCGGCGCGTACCGCAGCAGCAGCCGTTTCGGCTTCTCTTCCCCGAAGTCGACCGTCGCCTCCGCGTTCGCCCCCGTGCCCTTCACGCCGACGACCGTGCCGAGGCCGAACTGGTCGTGCGTGACCCGGTCACCGACCGCCAGCGAGACCACCGGCTTCTCCGTGGCGCCGCGGCGCGTCGCGAAGCCGGACGCGCCCGAGGCAGCCGAGCGGGAGCGCGAGGAGGACAGGGAGGCCGCCACGCCGGAGGCCGCCGGGCCCAGGGAGCCCGTGCGCTTCCACTCCAGATGCGTTTCCGGGATCTCCTCCAGGAAACGGGACGGCGGGTTGTACGAGGGCTGGCCCCAGGCGCTGCGCATCGAGGCACGGGTCAGATACAGCCGCTCCCTCGCGCGCGTGATGCCGACGTACGCGAGCCGGCGCTCCTCCTCCAGCTCCTTGGTCTGGCCGAGTGCGCGCATGTGCGGGAAGACGCCGTCCTCCATGCCGGTCAGGAACACCACGGGGAATTCGAGGCCCTTGGCGGTGTGGAGGGTCATCAGCGTTATCACGCCGGACCCGTCCTCCTCCTCGTCCGGGATCTGGTCGGAGTCGGCGACGAGCGCGACCCGCTCCAGGAAGGCGGAGAGGCCGCCCGGTGCCTCGCCCTCGCCGGCCTCCTGCTCGAACTCCAGGGCCACGGCGGCCAGTTCCTGGAGGTTCTCGATGCGGGTCTCGTCCTGCGGGTCGGTCGAGGCCTGCAACTCGGCGAGGTAGCCGGTCCGTTCGAGAACCGCTTCCAGGACCGTCGCCGGGCCGGCGCCCGACTCGACGATCGTGCGGAGGTCCTCCATCAGCGTGTTGAACCGCTTGACTGCGTTCGTCGAGCGGGACGCCATGCCGTACGCCTCGTCGACGCGGCGCAGCGCCTGCGGGAAGCTGATCTTCTCGCGCTGGGAGAGCGCGTCGATCATCGCCTCGGCGCGGTCGCCGATGCCGCGCTTGGGGACATTGAGAATGCGGCGCAGCGGTACGGAGTCCTCGGGGTTCGCGAGCACGCGCAGGTACGCGAGGACGTCCCGGACCTCCTTGCGCTCGTAGAAGCGGACGCCGCCGACGACCTTGTAGGGCAGGCCGACGCGGATGAAGACCTCTTCGAAGACACGGGACTGCGCGTTCGTACGGTAGAAGACGGCGACGTCGCCCGCCTTCGCGTCGCCCGCGTCCGTGAGGCGGTCGATCTCGTCGGCGACGAACTGGGCCTCGTCGTGCTCGGTGTCGGCGACATAGCCGGTGATCTGGGCGCCCGCGCCCGCGTTGGTCCACAGGTTCTTGGGGCGGCGCGATTCGTTGCGCTCGATGACCGCGTTGGCGGCGGTGAGGATCGTCTGCGTCGAGCGGTAGTTCTGCTCCAGCAGGATCGTCGTCGCGTTCGGGTAGTCCTCCTCGAACTGGAGGATGTTGCGGATGGTCGCACCGCGGAAGGCGTAGATCGACTGGTCGGCGTCGCCCACCACGCACAGCTCGGCCGGCGGGAGGTCGTGCTCGCTCGGCGGTACGTCGACCGGGTGCTCGGAGGTACCGACGAGCTCGCGCACGAGGGCGTACTGCGCGTGGTTCGTGTCCTGGTACTCGTCGACCAGGACGTGCCGGAAGCGGCGGCGGTAGTGCTCGGCGACGTCCGGGAAGGCGCGCAGGAGGTTGACCGTCGTCATGATCAGGTCGTCGAAGTCCAGCGCGTTCGCCTCGCGCAGGCGGAACTGGTACATCGCGTAGGCCTGGGCGAGGGTCTTCTCGAAGCCTCCCCCAGACTCCGTCTGGGAGGTGCCCCCAGCCGCCTGGGCGGCGAAGTCCTCCTCGTCGATCAGCTCGTTCTTCAGGTTCGAGATCTTGGCGCTGAACGACTTGGGCGGGAAGCGCTTGGGGTCGAGGTCCAGGTCACGGCAGACCAGGGCCATGAGGCGCTTGCTGTCGGCGGCGTCGTAGATCGAGAAGGAGGAGGTGAAGCCGAGCTGCTTCGACTCCCGCCGCAGGATCCGTACGCACGCGCTGTGGAAGGTCATCACCCACATCGCGTTGGCCCGGGGGCCGACGAGCTGCTCGACGCGCTCCTTCATCTCGCCCGCGGCCTTGTTCGTGAAGGTGATCGCGAGGATCTGGCCCGGGTGCACCTTGCGCTCGCCCAGCAGGTGGGCGATCCGGTGCGTGAGCACACGGGTCTTGCCGGAGCCCGCGCCGGCCACGATGAGCAGCGGCGAGCCGTGGTGGACCACCGCCGCGCGCTGGTTCTCGTTCAGCCCGTCCAGGAGCGCGGCCGGGTCCACGTGCGGCCGGGGCGCGCCGTCGCGGTAGTACCCGTCCCGACTCGGAGGCACGTCGAAGCGGCCGCCGAACAAATCGTCCGGAACCGGCTCCGACTCCGGCGCCTCGTCCTCGGGCGGCGGCGGGGGCTCCTCCTCGTGGGCCCGTGAGGGCTTGAGGTCCGCCAGGAAGCTGTCATCAAAGAGGCTGCTCATCGCTCTCCGAGTCTAGGCGCCCCCACTGACAGCGTGCCGCCGCCCTTGAAACTCCGCGGGCTCGCTCCGCGGGGGTGCGGGTTTCCGTGGCCGCCCACCTCGGGTTCCGTCACCCTCCGGTGGGGGCTTGTAGCGGTCCGCGATCAGGTGGCCGACCTGCGGCTTCACCGGAAGTCCCTGGGGGCCGTATCGCGGGTGCGGGTTCCTTGTGGCTTGTCGCGCAGTTCCCCGCGCCCCTAAAGGGGCACTGCCCAAAGGGGCACTCCAGCGGGCCGGACTTCATCGAGTGGACAACTCGGGCCACACCCATCCGAATTGACCAGGTCGAGTCGAGCCCAAGGCTAAGGTCACGAAAATGTATCGGGCATATCGCACATCAAACTTCACAGGGGCCACACGAGTTAGCTAAATTTTATGTGGGCCGCACGACCCGCACCGGCGAACACGCCGGGCCGAGCGGCCTCCGCCGAGTCCGGTAGGCCCTCGTGGCCGACGGAGCCGGGGACCCACCGACCTTGGGGTGAATCGGTCCAACTCCCTTCGGGGAAACGGACCGTAGGGCAAACCTTCCGGAGCACCCGCCCGAACCCGACAGCTAACTCGGTAGGCGGACGACGGAAGGAGACGCCCTCGTGGCGCCACACCGCAGGTCCCGGCCCCCCAGTCCCGTGGGCATACGGACTCCGGCCCTCGCCACCGCGGCCCTGACCTCGGTGGCCCTCCTCTCCCAGACGGCGAACGCGTCGCCCTCCGAGGAGCCCAGGCCGAGCCTGGAGGAAGTCGAGAAGAAGGTCGGCGACCTCTACCGCCAGGCGGAGACGGCCAGCGAGAAGTACAACGCGGCCAAGGAGAAGACCACCAAGCAGAAGAAGCGTGTCGACACCCTGCTCGACGACGTGGCGCGCCGCACGGAGAGGCTCAACGACGCGCGCGAGGAGCTCGGTACGTTCGCCGCCGCGCAGTACCGCACCGGGGCCGCCGCCCCCGACACCGCCTCCCTCCTCCTCGCGGACAACCCGCAGGACTACTTCGACCAGACCCAGCTGATGGACCGGCTCACCAGCCGCCAGAAGCAGTCCGTCGACGACTACGTGACGCAGCAGACCGCCACGACGGAGAAGCGGCGGGAGGCGTCCGAGAGCCTGGAGACGCTCACCAGGACGCAGAGTTCACTGAAGACGTCCAAGGCGGACGTCCAGCGGAAGCTCGCCGCGGCGCGCGACCTCCTCTCGAAGCTGACCGTCGAGGAGAAGGCGCGGCTCGCCGCGATCGAGCGGCAGAAGCAGGAAGAGGCCCAGCGCAAGGCGGACGAGCTGGCCCGGCAGCAGGCGGCCGACGCCGAGCGGCGGCGCCAGGAGGCCGCGCAGGACACCGGGGCCTCCACGGGCTCCGGGAGCACCTCAGGGACCTCCGGCTCCGGCTCCGGCTCCGCCACCTACACCGCCAAGGCCGACAAGGCGCTCGCCTTCGCCCGCGCCCAGATCGGCAAGCCGTACGTCTGGGGCGCGAGCGGCCCCGGCTCGTACGACTGCTCCGGTCTCACCCAGGCAGCCTGGAAGGCCGCCGGCGTCACCCTCCCGCGCACCACCTGGGACCAGGTCAACGCCGGCACGACGGTCTCCGTGAACAGCGCCCAGCCCGGTGACCTGGTCTTCTTCTACGACGACATCAGCCACGTCGGCATCTACATCGGCGACGGCATGATGATCCACGCGCCCAAGCCGGGGGCGTACGTCCGCGAGGAGTCGATCTACTACATGCCGATCCACAGCGTGGTGCGCCCGGCGTGAGGCGCTTCTCGTCGACCTGAGTGGAAACAGGAAGCTGTTTCCACTCAGGTGCCCACTCGGGTCCCCGCTCAGGTCCAGAGCACCGCGATGAAGATGTTCGCCGTGGTCAGCCCGCCCACCAGGCCGAACAGGCTGTTCTCGACCTTCTCCTCGTCCCGTTTCACGTACACGAGGCCGAGGATCACGACCAGCAGGGCGAGCTTCACGCCGATCTTGACGTTGTTGACGGTCTGGTCGTCGGCCTGGTTGAGGCCGACCAGGATCGCGCCGGTGACCAGCATGGTCAGCGCGCCGTGGAGCATGGCGGGGCTGAAGCGGGCCGTGCCGTCACTCATGGCCTTCATCTGCGTGAGAAAGCCGCCGAGGAGGGATGCGATGCCGATGATGTGCAGGGCGACGAAGACATGAATGAGTACGTCCATGAGCCCGGACACTAGCCAAACGGCTCCGTACCACCGCACACCGCCCCCCGCCCCGCACACCCGGCCCCGCCTGCCCTACGCACAGGCGGGCCCCGTCGGCCCCACGGGCCCCGCGCAGCTCCCGCGCCACAACCCGGCGGAGCCCATAGCACCGGTTCGCCGCTCGTTTCCCCACAATCCGCGTATCGGTCACCGCACCACGTCAAGTCGGCGGGCCCGGGCCCGGATCGTGGTCGTACCCGGTCAGGTCATGTCCGAGTCCCACCACTTCCGTACATGCCGTTACCCCCGCCGCGGTCCCAGGTTTAGCGTCCTTCACCAGGTGGCCGGCTCCCCACCACCGCCCGGGTCAGGGGCGGCATCCGGACACCACCGCCGAGAAGGGTCCGGCGGCGGCCCGCTCCCCCTGTGCGGGCCGCCGCCGGACGTGCAACCGGCCCCTGAGGGCCGCCGCCGCGGCCGCACAAACGCCTCGGCGGCGTACGGAAGGACGTGGATCGCACGTGGCAGCGCACCGCAAGCCGAGACAGCGCTCAGTCGGCGGCAGTACGGCCCGCACCGCCTTCACCATCGCGCTGGCGGGCGCGGCGAGCGCGACCGGGTTCGAGGGGACGGGAACCGCCGCCCCGGAGCTGACACCCGCTCAGGTCAAGGCGAAGGTCGACAAGTTGTACCAGGAGGCGGAGGTCGCCACCGAGAAGTACAACGGCGCGAAGGAGAGGTCGACGAAGACGCGGGGCCGCCTCGACACCCTCCAGGACGAGGCAGCGCGCAGGACCGAACGGCTCAACTCCGAGCGGGCCGCGCTCGGTTCACTGGCCGCCGCGCAGTACCGGGACGGCGGCGTCGACCCCGCACTGGGGCTCATGCTCTCCTCCGATCCCGACCAGTACCTGGACGGCGCCGCGTTCGCCGAGCGGGCCGGCAGCAGGCAGGCCTCGAACGTGTCGCGCGTGCGCCGACAGCTGCGCGAGATCGAGCAGTTGCGCGGGGCCGCCCACGTGGAACTCACCTCGCTCAAGGAACGGCAGGCGGAGCTGAAGCGGCACAAGACGACCGTCACCGGGAAACTGGGAGAGGCACGGGACCTGCTGTCACGGCTGTCGGACGCGGACCGGGCCCGTATCGGCGCCGACGACGCGGACACCGCGCGCGCCTCACGTTCCGCCGCGGGCCCGCGCGACCTGGGCGCCGGCGCGGGTTCGTCGGCCACGGCCCCCAACTCCAGGGCGGCGAGCGCCATTTCGTATGCGTACGGGAAACTCGGCAGCCCGTACGTGTGGGGCGCCACCGGGCCCGACGCCTTCGACTGCTCGGGGCTGATGCAGGCCGCGTACCGCGCCGCGGGGATCTCGCTGCCCCGCACGACGTACGCGCAGATCAACGCGGGCCCGCGGGTGTCGCGGTCCGAACTGCGCCCCGGCGACCTGGTGTTCTTCTACTCGGGCATCAGCCATGTGGGGCTGTACGTGGGCAACGGGCAGATGGTCCACGCGCCCAGTCCGTCGGCACCGGTGCGGGTGGCGCCGATCGACGAGATGCCCTTCGCGGGGGCCACGCGCGTGGCGTGAGCGGGCCGGCGAACCGGCAGGGGTTACGGGCAGGGATCAAGTGAAGAGAGCGGGGGAGTTCAAGCCGTTCGGGCATCGGTGCGGCTTGGATGGGCATCGCATGGGTACTGCGGCGGGGTAGCGTCGGCGTGGCACTGTTCGACATGCCGCACCGCACGGTCGCGATCCGCTCCGGTCCCATCCGCCTCGCTCTCTTCCGTCCCGTTCCGTCTGGTTCGCCGCCGCCCTCCCGAAGGAATCGATGCCCGGCCCCACGCTGCCGCCTCCGCCGCCGCCCGCGTACATCAGCGGCTGGCCGGACAGGTCGGCGCTGCTGGCGGACCGCGGGCGGGCGTTGGAAGAGCTGCGCAGACGCAGTCTCGGGGTGCACCGGGTGCTGCTGCTGTGGCTGCTGGCGGTCTCGGCGATCATCGGATGGGCGCTGCTGGTGCTGCCGTTGCAGCAACTGGAGCAGCGCGATCCCACCGGGTTCATCCTGGGGCCGCTCTTCGCGGTCCTCGGTCTGGCCTCGCTGGCACCCTCCGTCGTGGCCGTCGTCCTCGCCGTCCGGCGGGACCGGCATATCAGCCAACTTCTCGACGCCTGGCTGCGGTTGGACAGCCATCCGCCCACCGACGCCCGCCTGCGCTCCTCCGGCCTGAGCCTCTTCTGGCTGCTCTCCTCGCTCGTCGTCTGCGCGTTCGGGCTGTGGACTTCGTTCGCGGGGGTGGCGGAGGCGAGGCCCGGACGGGGCGCCTACAGCGACGTGGTGCTCGTGATGGGGATCGGATTCATCCTCTGGCTGACCGGTCTGATCGGCGTGGTGAAGGCCGTACGGCACTATCGGTGGGCCGTGCGGGTGTTGGGGCCGCGGGTGCCGGCACCCGCCGAACAGCGGACAACGGCCTCACCCAGTACGGCGACCCCCTCCTCGATCGCCGACACCGAAGACGCCGCGTAGCCGAGCAGCAGACCTGGCGGGCCGCCCGGCCGCCGGCGGTGCCAGGAGAGCGGGTGCACCTTGACCCCTCGGGCCAGCGCCTCGGCGGCGAGGTCGGTATCCCTGAAGCCCCCGGTTCCGGCACTGTCGTCGGTTCCGGCACTGTCGTCCCCGCCGAACGTGATCAGCAGATGCAGCCCGGCCGCGGCCCCGTGCACCACCGCCCCCGGCAACCGCGCCCGTATCGCCCCGATCATCGCGTCCCGCCGACGCCGATGGCGCCGCCGTACCAGCCGCAGGTGTCGTCCCGGTAATGCCTGCGCACACGCCTCTGCGTCGTCGAGTCCCTCCAACTCCCAGTCGACGTACTGCACATGCACGGTCTTGCCCTGGTGGTGGACTTCGTGCCCTGTCGCGGGCGTCCCGCTGAGCAGCAGACTCGTCACATCGCTGTTGACGTCCTTCAGCTTGTCCGTGGCGACGTTCCGTGCGGCTCTGCGCAGGTCATCGACCGCGTTGTCTACGTCGGCCTGCCCCATCCAGGTCTCACCGGTACCGGTGACGCGGTTGAGCCTCCGGATCGCCGAGCCGAGGCGCCGGGTGAGCAGGACATCGCCGTACGCACGATCGTCGGTCCCGACAGCTCCGGCCCGTGGACGTGCCGCCACCCCATCGCCCTCAACTGCTCGACGCCCGGGCGCTCCACCTCGTCCAGTTCGACCGTGCCCCGTGCCATGCGTACGCGCCTCTCCCCGCGTGCTGCCTGGCCCCGGCCAACGGTTCTGACCGTTGTTCCATTCTGCGGCAGATGAGGCGGAAGCGGTGTGGGGAAGGGCAGTTCAGGCCACTGGCAGGCTCAACCACTCACCACGACGGCTGGGCAGTTCATCCCGTCAAGGGCAGCACCGGCACGCCGAACCCGCGATACGCGGCAGGCTCCGTGGTGGCGACTTCCCAGCCGGTTGCCATGCTCACGGCGGCCACATGGACCGCCGACCACCCCTGCCCGGGGAAGAGCGTGGCAGCGATACGCCCCATGGTGTCGGCGACGATCCGGTCGACCGACGCCACTTCCACGGCGGGAAGCTGGGCCAGATGACCCGAAATGCCGGGGCGACTCCTCGTGGCCTCAGCCAGGCTGAGAGCTGGAACCACCACCGTGTACAGCGGGTCCTCGTGCGCTGCCACGATGAATCCGGACAGCACACGATGCCCGCGCCCGAGGGCAAGCAGACCGTGATGGTCCAGGATGACGCCGTCGCTCACGCCGCAGCACCCTTGCGGCGGGCGTCGGTGCGGGCCTTGCTCGCGGCCAGCATGCCGCGCGCCTCGACAAGCTCCTCGTCCGACAGCGCCTGACCACGCAGCAGAGTTTCCTCGACGTACTCCCGTGCCTGTTCAGCTCGCCGCCGGCGTTCGACACGGCTTCGCAGGGTCTCGTTGATCACGGCTGAAATCGATGCCGCCTCGCCCGCGTCGACGAGCCGCTGCAGCTCTTCGAGCAGGTCAGGGTCGAGAGTGACGGAGATGGGCTTCTTGGCTGCCATGATATGAGGGTATCGCATGGCCATGCGAGAGACTCCTATTGAGAGTGAAGGACGAGCTGCGGGCCGTGCGCGGAAACGGCTCACGCGCGCAGCGGCATACGGATCGCCCCGCGCACCTGCGCGGCTCGGCCATGTACGGCCGTCGGAGACAGCGCGCGCGACGCTTCGGCCGTGGTGCCGCCGCGGCAGGCGCGGCAAAGACCTCCGGGCAGGGCCTCCGGGCGGCCGGGAACGCGGCACTCGGTGCACTCCATGATCAGGCGTGCGCGGGGCGCAGGGCGTTCCTCCGGGGCGGGCAACTCGGGCGGCATCTTGTCGCGGAGCCGACGCTGGACGAGGGCTCGGGGTGAGTACACCGGCTCGGGGAGGCCCGTGACGAGGATCTGTGTGAGGCGGGCGGTGTCGGAACAACGGGCGAGCCAGTCGGCGGCGAGGCCTTCGAGCGCGGCACAGTCGGCGTGGGAGAGCGCCAAGCGGGGTTCGGCGCGGCCGAGTTGGGCGAGGGCCAAGTAGGCGGCCGAGGGTTGAGGCCTCTCACCGGAACGGGACAGGTCCGAGGAGTCCGAGGGGTGTGTTACGTCGCTGGAGGTGGCCCGGGATGCGGAGGCGGGGGCTGCGGAGGCCGGGGATGTCGTGATCGGTGCCTCGGGCGGTACGGCTCCAGGTACTGCACCCGGCACAGCGTCCGGTACGTCACCGTCCAGGAACCGGGCCCACCATTCGTTGTCACGTGCGGTACCGGACCAGTAGGTGCGAAAGACCCACCGCGTGCCGGTGCCGGTGCCGGTGGCGCCGTCGCTCGGCACGGCCCGGCGGCGTACGCGGCGCAGGTGCCCGGCCTCGCCGAGTTCGTTGAGCGCGGAGCGGACCGCCTGCTGCCCGTAGAGGGGCTGGGCCTTCGCGATGGTCTTGACGTCCATGGCGGCGTTCTCGCAGAGCCGGTCGAGGAACCCGGCGATGTACGCGGCGCGGGCGGGGAGGTGCCCGAAGTCGCCGGGGCGGGAGGGCGCCTGGTCCGGTGCGGAGCGTTTGCCGTATCCCGGCTTGGCCATGGGATGTGCGGGCGCGGGCAGGACAGCGTTAAGGTCTTCACAAGCCATGAGATCGTCGTCCACTTCGATCTTGAGGTCAGACCCCGGTTCGGTGCTGCTAACACCTGCCGGGGTCGTTTGTTGCTGCGAACGCTAAACGTTCGCCACGGCGCGTGGCAAGCCGGTCACGAAAAGTCATGTGCGCTGGTGTGCGCGGGGGTTGGGAGGGAGGGTGGGTTGAACCCAACCACCCAATCCTCACAAACAGGGCTCGGATCTCGGCGCCCGAAGCACGGGGCTCAAGGATGCTGTTGGCGACTCCGCCGGGGCGAAGTAATTGTCGCGAGAGTCCCAGCGACACGCCGGGTTTACGGCGTGTCGCTGGGACTCACCGCCCACTTGCTGGAGGTCTGACGGGATTCGCCAACAGCACCCGAAGGCGCCGATGTTCAAGCGCGGCCGGCGTACGTGACGAAGGCAGCCCAGGCATGCGCCGGGACCGCGAGCCGGGGGCTTCGAGCGCCGAGCTTCGAGTCCCGGACGTGAGTGGTGTGGGGGCAGGCGGCGACTTCTACACAGGCGTCTTCGAAGTCGCCGCTGTGGGTGGACTTGCGCCAGGTGTGGGCGACTTCGAGGCAGGCGCTGCCCTGGTCGTCGCTGTAGCTCGACTTGAACCACGACAACTCAGAGCTCATAGCTCTTCCGCCACCTTCCGAATAAATCGAACAGACTCCTCAACACTAAGGGCCTGCATCCGGATCATGCCATGGCGCTGCGCAAGCGAACTCAGCCTGTCCCCGTCTCCGTAGAGAGCCCCGGTTTCCTGACCGTCCACGAAGGCGTACCTCTCATGCTCATGGGTCTCAACCAGGACGATCGGCCCGCTCAATGCGGGGTACGCAACCCTGCTGAAGGGCAGCACCTGGATGGATACATTGCGCAGCTCACCGACACGCAGCAGATGACCCAACTGTTTCTGCATCAGCAGGCGATCGCCGACCATGGCCCGCAGACAGGCCTCGTACAGTACGAAACTGAAGAGCGCGGGCGGCTTGCTGGTGAGCTTCGTCTGGCGTTGCAGACGAGCAGCGATGCGCTCCTCAATCGTTTCCTCGTCCACCGGCGGACAACTGTTACCGATCAGCTCTCTCGCGTACGCCTCCGTCTGCAACAAGCCTGGGATGAGCGCCACTTCGTACCACTGCATAGCAACAGCAGCGGCCTCCTCTAGCACGTACTGCTGTGTTCGCGTGGGAAACGGCTCAGGCTTCAAATGCTCATGCGCCGCAGCCAGCTTGCCCCGAGCACCACACAATTGATCCGCAGCCTGCAGGAACCGGAGCGTCGGCCGCCGCCGCCCGTTCTCCATGGACTTGACCTACTCGTAGTCGTAGTTGGCCTCTTTGGCCAGTTCCTGGCGGCTGACCCCGGCCTCCTCGCGCCACATCTTGATCTGGCTGCCGCAGTACCGCCACGCCTGCTGGGGCTGCTGAGCATCTCCGGAAGTCACCACGCCCGATCCGCCTCCCACCAACACACCGTGTACAAGCACGCTGTGTACCCACGCCGCTACTCCCGAGGCTAAACGGCATCCACCAGCCTGATCACGGCAAATGACGGAGAATCACACGCAAGGAACCGAAGCGCATGCCGATGCCCGGAGACCACACTCAGCCCACTCCGGCCGCTGCCGCCCCCAAGGACATCGAGTGGCGCCTGCCGCGTCACGCCCGCAGCGTGAGCAGAGCCCGAACTCTCCTCCGGGAACAGGCCACTTCATGGAAGCTCCCGGACGAGGTGACGGAGACGGCCGTCCTACTACTCAGCGAGCTGATGACGAACGCGTACCGTCACGCGAAGGTGTCCCCGGGCCGGGAGATCTGGGCCCGCTGCGCCCTGGACGACGACCGCGTCCGCGTATGGGTGACGGACGCGAACGACATGCTTCCCGCGCCCAGAAATGCGTCACCGGACGACGAGTCGGGCCGAGGCCTGGCACTGGTGGCCACGCTGGCGGACAACTGGGGCGCGACCCCGCGCGAAGGCGGCATCGGCAAGACGGCCTGGTTCGAACTCCGCCTCACCCCTGCAAGGTAGCCCTCAGGGCGATTGTAAAGTTCGTTGATCGTGCGTTGGCGCAGGTCAGTTGAGTCCGAGGACGGCCAGTGGCCGCTCGTAGGGGCGGAGGGCTGTCGTGCGGAGTCCGGCGGCGATGTTGGTGTGGCCGGCGTCGCGGAGTTGGTTGATGGCGAAGCTGCGGAGGGTGGCCATGTTCTCCGGGCTGTGCCCGGTGCGGATCTTGGAGGCGTCCTCGCGGAAGGCGGTGTCCCGGACGAAGTGGAGCCTGTTTTCGATCACCCAGTGTGCCCTCAAGATCGTTGCGATCCGTTCCGGGGAGGCCTGGCGGCTGGTCAGGTCGGTGATGACGTAGACGGTCTCGCGGCTCTGCCTGCCGGTCTTGGCGTCGGTGCGGTGGCGTACGACCTTGGCGACCTGGGCGGCGTGGGGGAAGTCGACGCCGAGGTCGCTGACGGTCAGGGCCTGCACGACCCGGGTCTCCTTACGTCCGTGGCTGGTGGTGCGGTCGTAGAACTTCGCCGTCGCCTGGCTCCCAGGGCAGGGTCCGCAGTTGCTCGTAGAGGTTCTTCTGGTTCCGCTTCACGGTGAAGGCGTAGTGCGCCTTCTTCGCCTCGACGAGGAAGCGGGCGTGCTCGCGCTGGGTGTGCAGTGCATCGCCGGTCACAGACGGTGGCAGACTGACGGCACATCAAAGCTCCGTTGGGCGCAGGCGACTTGGCAAGGTCACCTCCACAACGGAGCTTCGTTGCGTCCGGTCGCGCATCCACCCACCATCGTCACACCGCCGTGACCTGCACACTCACGAGATCACCGCGACTTTGCAATCGCCCTGGGCAGCCTACGGCCTCAGGAACGGGAGGAATCACCGTGTACAAAAGGTCGCACGGGACGGTTCGCGCGAGCGATCGATTCCGGTCACCTGCGGGGGAACCCTCGTGCCGGTCCGGAGGGAGAGGACTCAGTAGTCCACCACGTCCAGGCCGTCCTCGACGAAGCTCCACTGGACCTCGGTCCACTTCCCTATGGCCTCGTCCACGAGCGGCAGCGGCTTGCGGCGCTTCGACGGCGCGTTCAGGTTCTCGACGCTGCAGATGACCTCGCGGCCCTGCTGGGCGCGGGTGCCCTGTACGGTGACGAACTCGATGAACTCCGGCTCGGTGACCTCACCCTCGGTGAAGACGTACACCTCACGCGGTCGATCCTGAGGCAGCACTCTCCTGTGCCGGCCTGTGATGTTGTCCCGACCCTTGTCCCTCGCCATCAGGAACGCTCTGCCTCCCCTGCCAGTGCCGTCAGCACTCTGCGGCCGATCTGTCCTTGAGTCATCTTCGGAACGGCGCCGAAAGCCCCCGCGAGGTAGGAGTCACTGAGGTCCTCGTCGGGACCCGGTTCCGCGTCACTCAGCGGGTACAGCTCCGTGGCGCCACCCGCGTCCTTCTCCGTGAGCCAGATCTGTCCCGGCTCCAAGGGGCGCCCGCCTCTGGGCGACTTGAGCAGTGACGGGGCATGGGAGGTGAAGACCAACTGCGCGCCCTTGGTGTTGATCCAGGACGCCTGGAAAAGACGTACGACCTCTGCGGCGAAGCGCGGGTGGAGGCTGGAGTCCAGCTCGTCGATCAGGAGGACCGCGCCCTTGTCCAACGCCAGCAGCAACGGTCCGATCAACGCGAACCACGAACGCGTACCGAACGATTCATGCTGCCAGTCCAGGGCGACGGGTTCGTCGGAGTCACCGCCGTGCAGCAGGCGCACCAGCGGGGGCTGCCCCGGACGCTGCTCCACCTCCGCGCCCCGGATACCGAGATCGGCGACCCGCAGCAGCTCCTCGATACGGTCGCGGGCTCCCTCGTCCAGCAGTTGCCGGGCGGTGTAGGCCTCGCGTTGCGTACGTTCGGTCTCCGGCGTGACATCCCACAGGTTCTGGTTGAACCAGTCGTAGATTCTGGTGAGTTGAGGGTGGTTGTCGTTGGCCGCCCGTCTGAGAAGGAGGGCATTCGGACGTGTGGTCCGGGCGAGGAGTGCGCGGTCGTGAATACGGTCGCCGGGAAACTCGAAGACGTTGTCACGCGTGGCGTCACGGTCCAGCCATACCTGCCGTCGCCCCTTGGGATAGGCGTGAAGCCACTCGGACTCCACCACCCTGGCTCCGAGCTCGAACCCGTAGGTCCAGCGGACACCGTCGTCCAGCACGAAGTCGGCTTCGTAGAAGGTGCTCTCCGCGGCCGACTTCGGATCGAGCGCGAACTCCTCGCGGGGAATTCCCTGGAAGGACGTCCACTGAGCGTACGAACCGAGAACCGCTTCCTTCATCTTCTTCAGCGCGATGATGACATTGGACTTACCCGAGGCGTTCGCGCCGAAGACACCCAGGAGCGGATAGACCTGGATCGACTTT
The DNA here is from genome assembly GCF_027270795.1 of Streptomyces sp. ActVer. Taxonomy (NCBI): domain Bacteria; kingdom Bacillati; phylum Actinomycetota; class Actinomycetes; order Kitasatosporales; family Streptomycetaceae; genus Streptomyces; species Streptomyces sp. ActVer. The sequence goes on along the minus strand of NZ_JAPWHT010000156.1, from coordinate 966 downwards.
CCGTCCGACAGCCGCAGCGTGCGTGCCGCGTCCGACTCCTCGCCCTGTGGCACCACGAAGGACAGCTCCTGCTCGTCGCGCAGCGATCGCACGTTCGCCACGCGGAATCTCAGCAGCATGCCGTCCTCCTCTCGTCGCGCACAGGGTATCCGCGTGATCGCGTACGCGCCCACCGGACGGTCAGGCCAGTCCGCGGCACGGCCGGCTCACACCAACCGACGCGCCGTCGCCCACCGCGTCAGCTCGTGCCGGTTCGACAGCTGGAGCTTCCGGAGGACCGCCGAGACGTGGGACTCGACCGTCTTGACGGAGATGAACAGCTGCTTGGCGATCTCCTTGTACGCGTACCCGCGGGCGATGAGGCGCAGGACCTCGCGCTCGCGCTGGGTGAGGCGGTCCATGTCCTCGTCGACGGGCGGGGCGTCGGTGGAGGCGAAGGCGTCGAGGACGAAGCCGGCCAGGCGGGGCGAGAAGACCGCGTCGCCGTCCTGGACGCGGAAGATGGAGTCGACGAGGTCCGTGCCGGTGATCGTCTTCGTGACGTAGCCACGGGCGCCGCCCCGGATCACACCGATGACGTCCTCCGCGGCGTCCGACACGGACAGCGCGAGGAACCGCACCGGCTGCTCGGCGTCGGCCATCAACGGCGAGCATCGGCGCAGGACTTCGACCCCGCCGCCGCCCGGGAGGTGCACGTCGAGGAGGACGACCTCGGGCCGGGTCGCCGTGATGACCGTGACGGCCTGGTCGACGTCGGCGGCCTCGCCGACCACCTCGACGCCGGTCCGCTCGGTCTGCCCGATCTCCGCCTGGACCCCCGTACGGAACATGCGGTGGTCGTCGACGAGGACCACGCGCACGTGTCGCCCGGGCGCGGAGGCCGCCGGATCGGGGGCGACCGCAGGGTCGTTGGCCGTGGCGGCCCCGGACGGCGCGTCGGCTCCGGCCGAACCGGCCGCACCAGAT
>NZ_JAPWHT010000155.1:0-20975 GCF_027270795.1 Streptomyces sp. ActVer | reverse complement strand
GGCCGCCCACCCACCCAGGGATCCCGGATCAGGCTGACGAGGTCGTCCGGATCGTCGAACCAGCGCCCCAGATAGTGCCGACTCGCAAGCGCGACAGCCACGATGCGACGCCAGTCGAGGCGGTTGTTGTTCCCGCTCAACTCCATCGTGCCGCCGATCCGCGTCGTACCCCCGATGGGCGACGCGACAGCCCTGCGCTCGCCGAAGTACAGCGTGTGCCGGGGCGCCGGATCCAGGTCCACCGAGAAGCTGTAACCCTTGCCCGCCTGGAGGGGCAACGGACTCCCCAGGGCACGCAGCAGACCCGGCGAACGCATCCCGGCGGCGACCACGACGGCCGAACAGGGAATCTCGCCCTGGGCGGTGCGCAGCGCGGTGACCCGCCCACCCGTGGACCGGAACCCGGTGGCCTCCGCGTTCTCATGGACCTTCACGCCCAGGGTCGCCAATGCCTCCCCGAGCGCCCGGGCGAACGCCTCGGGGTCGACCACGCCCTCCCCCTCGACGAGATAGGCCGCCCGCACCCGGGACGACAGCGCGTCGTCCAGCAGCCGCGCCTCGGGACCCGTGGTCACGTCGTCGGGCATCGGATAGCGGCCGTCCGCCATCTCCCGCTGGACCGCGAGATGGTGCCGGGCCTCGGTAGCCGACAGGAAGGCGTGCACCATGCCGGGCCGGGTCAGCGTCGTGTCGACCCCGGCCTCGCGCAGGCCGTCGAAGAGGTCGAACGTGTCCTGGTTGAGCTCGGCGATCGCCGCGTAGCCGCGCCGGAAGGCGGCCGGTGTGCTGCTGCGCCAGAACCGCCACAGCCACCGTACGAACGCCGGGTCCGGCAGCGGCCGCAGATAGAGCGGTGAGTCGGGCCGCCCCAGCGAACGCAGCGCGTAGCGCACGACACCCGGAGCGGGCACCGGCGTCGAATGGCTGAGACAGACCCAGCCTGCGTTGCCCCGGGACACGCCGGAGCCGAGGCCGCGCCGCTCGACGACCTCCACGGGGACACCGGCCACGGCCAGGTAGTACGCCGTGCAGAGTCCGACGACACCTCCTCCGACGACCACGACGGGGTGGTCGCCGACCGGTCCCGTCGTACCTGCCGCAGTGGACGCAGCGGTCATGACGCGGTTCCGTACGAGGCGAGGAACTCCCGGGTACGGGCCTGGGCGGGGCTGTCGAGGACGTCCTCGGGCCTGCCCTCCTCCACGATCCGGCCGCCGTCGACGAAGACGACGTGGTCGGCCACCTCGCGGGCGAAGGGGAGTTCGTGGGTGACCAGCAGCATGGTCATCCCGTCCGCGGCGAGTTCGCGCATCACGCTCAGGACCTCCCGGGTTGCCTCCGGGTCCAGGGAGGACGTGGGTTCGTCGAAGAGGAGCACCTCGGGCTTGAGCGCGAGGGCCCGGGCGATGGCGACGCGCTGCTGCTCGCCGCCGGAGAGCTGGTCGGGGTGGGCGAGGGCGCGGTGGGCGACCTTGACCCGGCGCAGCAGGGCGACGGCCCGTTCCAGCGCCTCCTGTTCGGGGATGCCCGCCTTGCGCTGGGCGAGGACGACGTTCTCGACGGCCGTGAGGTGCGGGAACAGGTGGAACCGCTGGAAGACCATGCCGACGGTGCGGCGCAGCCGGGCCAGGTCGCGGCAGACCGTACGGCCGCCCTGGTGCACGACCTCCCCGGCGACCTCGACCGTGCCCTTGTCGGGCCGTTCGAGGAGGTTGACGCAGCGCATCAGGGTCGTCTTGCCGCCGCCGCTCTGGCCGATGACGCTCACGATGCGGCCCCGGCCGACCTCCAGGTGGACGTCGTCGAGCACGAGGCGCCCGTCGAAGGACTTGCTCAGCCCGTCGATCCGTACGACCGCCTCGGGGGCCACAGGCGTGGAGGTCTTGGTGGTGGTGACGGGCTCGGTCATACCGTCGCCTCCTTCCGGTCGGCGTCCACGACGAGGTCGCTCGCGAGCAGGGCGCGGGCCGCCCGCATCCGGCGCCGGCGCCACGGGGACAGCGGAACGCCGGCCCGTACCTTCCGCTCCAGCAGCAGGAGGAGCTGGGAGAGCGGGTAGCAGAGGGCGAAGTAGATGGCCGAGATGACCAGGTAGACCTCCAGTGCCCGGAAGGTGGCCGAGGTGATGAGCCGTCCCTCGGACATCAGCTCGGCGGCGGAGACGGTGACGAGCAGCGAGGTGGACTTCAGCAGGTCGACCAGCATGGTGTTGGTGCCGGGCAGCGCCTGCCTCAGCGCCTGTGGCAGGACGATGTGGCTGAAGATGCCGGTCCTGCCGAGCCCGAGCGCCTCGCCCGCCTCGGTCTGTCCGGCGTGTACGCCGCTGATCGCGGAGCGGAAGATCTCGGACAGGTAGGCGGCGTAGAAGACGACGAGGCTCAGACAGCCGGCCGTGAACACGTCCAGCCGGAGCCCGGCGGAGGCCAGGCCGAAGTAGGTCAGGAAGATGATGGCCAGCAACGGGACGTTCTTGAAGACCTCGGTGTAGACGGCGGCGACGGCCCGCGCGGGCCACGCCTTGCTGAGCCGCAGCAGTGCCACCGCGAGACCGAGGGCGACCGCGCCGACGAAGCTCACCGCCGTGTAGGAGACGGTGCGCCAGAGCGCGTCGAGGAGGTCGGGCCGGTATTCGGACCAGGGGACCTGGAAGAGGCCGGAGGCGATGTCGTTCATGGATGTTCCTCCCCTCACTGCGCGATGGACGGGGGCGTCCAGTCCTGGGGCCGGTCCACTCCCCGGCGCGCGGTGGCGACGTCGGCGGAGGGCTTGAGGAACTGCTCGGGGTCGCCGCCGTACTTCTTGACGAGCTTCTCCAGCTCGCCGTTCTCGTACATCGCGTCGATCTGCGCGGAGATGGCCTTCTCCAGCTTGGTGGCCTTCTTGGGCAGGTAGAAGCCGGTCTGGTACGGCTGGAAGTACTCGTACGCCGGCTTCGCCTTGACCTGCGCAGCAGTTGGCGGCGTCATGTACTGGGTGTCGATCTTCAGCTCCGGGCGTTCCTTCTGCGCCGCGATGATGATCAGCGGGTCGAGGAAGCCGACGTCCACGCGGCCCGCTCCGAGGTCGTCGAACACGCCGTTGGCGTCGGGGTAGGCGTGCAGTTCGGCGCCGGGCACGGCCTGGATGGACTTGACCCAGACGTACCCCTCGACCGTCCCGAGCTGCAGGCTCTTCAGGTCGTCGACCGTCTTGTACGTCCTGCCGGACCGTACGGCCATCGCCGGGGGCGAGTAGTAGGGCGGGTCGGTGAACAGGCCCTGTTTCTGCCGGTCGGCGGACCAGGCGACGCCGCCGATGGTGATGTCCACGCGGCGGGACTGCACCCCGGCGAGCATGCCCGCGAAGTCCGTCACCTGGGGCTTGACCTCAAGACCGAGCTTCTTGGCCGCGTAGGCGAGGATGTCGCCGTCCAGGCCGACGATCCTGTCGCCCTGGACGCTGGTGTAGGGCGCGTACGGCTGGACGGCGACCTTGATCACGCCTGGCGTGATCGTGCCCAGGGCGGCGGTCTTCGCGGACACGTTCTTCGGTTCGTCGTCGCCGTCCGAACCACAGCCGGCGACCGCCGGTATCAGGAGCATCGCTGACAGAACAGCGACAAGTGAGCGCACACGGATCATCGGCTTGGGCCTTCCGTAACGGCACGGGTATCGGCAGTGAAGGGGCCCGCCGTTCACCGCGCTGTGCCCCCGGCGGGGATGTGATGGGCTCATACGCTAGGGACAGGCCGGTCGTGCGTCACCGTTCACTTCGTACGAACTTGCGGCCGAAATCGCGCGGTCTGCTGTACGGTGCGTCCACTTCGGCACCTCGGATCCATCGCCGATCCACCACCGACCAACAGCCGATCCCGCCCCCGGTCCGTCTCCGATCCGTCCCCTCGACGGGAGGAAAACCCGTGCTGAGTCCGTCGCTCGCCCAGGAGATCGCCGGGGACACCTCCGCGGTCATCGGCTTCAACGTGCTGATCACCGACGCGGACGGGATGGTCATCGGCAGCGGTGACACCCACCGGGTCGGCACGTTCCACGAGGCGTCCGTCGAGGTGATCCGTACACAGGAACCGGCCACCCACAACGCGTCGCAGGCCCATCAGCTCCAGGGCGTACGCCCGGGTGTCACGCTGCCGCTGGTCACCGACGGGCAGGCGGTGGGGACGGTCGGGATCACCGGTACTCCCGCCCAGGTGCGCCGCTTCGGCCTGCTGGTGAAGCGGCAGACGGAGATCCTGCTCCGGGAGTCGGTGATGCTCCGCTCCCGGCTGCTCGCCGAACGGGCGGCCGAGAAGCTCCTCGCCGACCTCGCCTCGTACGACCCGCAGGTGGTGGAGGGCGACTTCCTCGTCTTCCGGGCCGCCGAGCTGGGCTTCGACCTGCGGCTGCGGCGGGTCGCGGTGGCGTTCGAGGTGACCGTGCCGGACACGGGTGGCCGTCGGCACGGCACGCCGACGCGGGACATGGCGCTGGTCCGCTCGGAGCTGCTCCGCACGGTCCGCGAGGTGTTCGCCGACCCGCAGGACATCATCGCCACGACGGCCCCCGGCTGGATCGGCGTACTGCACCGGCTCCAACCGGACCAGCCCGGGGACGCCCTGTCCGTCGGCTGCCGGCGCGTCACCGACCTGATCGCCGCGCAGGGCGGTCTCACGGCCCGCGCGGGGATCGGCGAACCGGCCGGCACGGTCGGCGCCCTGCACGACTCGTACCAGGACGCGTGCGACGCGCTGCGCCTCGGCGCCCGGCTGGCGGGCCGTGCCCCTGTCCATCTGATCACCGATCTGCGGGTCCACCAGGTCCTGGCCGCGGTCGGCCAGCCCGCGCGCAACCGTCTGCTCGCCCTGACCGCGACGGACCTGCGCGCCCAGCCGGACTGGCCGGTGCTCCGCGACACGATCACCGCGTGGTGCGAGAACGGCTTCAACCTCGTACGGGCGTCCGCGGCCCTGCACGTCCACCGCAACACCGTGGTCTACCGCATGAACAAGATCGAGCAGATCACCGGCCGGCCCCTGCGGGAGCACCGGACCACCATGGCGCTGTATCTCGCCTGCCTGGCCGACCAGTTGGGCAGCGGCGACGCGTCAGGATCGAGCCAGGTACTGCCCTGACGGGTGGTCCGGAAGAGGGCAGCGGGGCAGCATGAGTGCGTTCGGAGACGGTTACGGGGAACCGCCTCTGCACATACACTGGCGTCCCGCAGCACACCTGTTGACCAGCCAGAACGCGGCGGTTGAGCCGATCCTGTGAAGTGAGGGGCGACCCCTTGTTCTATTACGTTCTCAAGTACGTGATTCTGGGACCGCTGTTGCGGCTGACCTTCCGCCCCAGGATCGAGGGTCTGGAGCACGTACCGGCGACAGGTGCGGCCATCGTCGCAGGCAATCACCTGTCGTTCTCGGACCACTTCCTGATGCCCGCGATCCTCAAGCGGCGCATCACGTTCCTCGCCAAGGCCGAGTACTTCACCGGCCCGGGCGTCAGAGGCCGGCTGACGGCGGCCTTCTTCCGCAGCGCCGGGCAGATCCCGGTGGACCGCTCCGGCAAGGACGCGGGCCAGGCGGCCATCCGCGAGGGCCTCGGGGTACTGAGCAAGGACGAGCTGCTCGGAATCTACCCGGAGGGCACCCGCTCGCACGACGGCCGCCTCTACAAGGGCAAGGTCGGCGTCGCGGTGATGGCGCTCAAGGCCGGGGTCCCGGTCATCCCGTGCGCGATGATCGGCACCTTCGAGGCCCAGCCCCCGGGCCGGAAGATCCCGAGGATCCACCCCGTGGCGATCCGCTTCGGCAAGCCCCTCGACTTCTCCCGCTACGCCGGCATGGAGAACGAGAAGGCGATTCTGCGCGCCATCACCGACGAGATCATGTACGCGATCCTCACCCTCTCCGAGCAGGAGTACGTCGACCGGTACGCGGCCGTCGTCAAGGCGGAGGAGGCCGCCGAGAAGGCGGCCCAGGCGAAGCGCAAGTTCCCCCGTATGCCGCTGAGGTGACCGTCACCGGCCCGGCATCCGCCGGGCCGCGACGATCTGCCCACAGCTAATGCAATGGGATCCCGGCGGCCGGGGCCCTACGGTCGCCCCATGGGACGAGCTGTGGTGATCGGAGCGACGGGGCAGATCGGGCGGGTGGCCGTGGGGGCGCTCGCCAAGGACGGCTGGGAGGTGACTGCCGTCTCACGGGGCGGCGGACGGGACGAGTCCTGGCCCGACGGGGTACGGACGGCACGGGCAGACCGCGCGGACGACTCCGCCCTGGCCGCCGCGGTCGGCGACGGCTGCGACGTACTGGTGGACATGGTGGCCTACGGGCCGGAGCACGCACGGCAGTTGACGAATCTGGCCGGTCGCGTCGGATCGGCCGTGGTGGTCTCAAGCCTGTCGGTGTACGAGGACGACAAGGGCCGCAACTTCGATACGCAGGAGCAGCCCGACGGCTTCCCGGAGTATCCGGTGCCCCTGTCGGAGGAGCAGCGGACCATCGCGCCGGGCGAAGCCTCCTACAGCACTCGCAAGGCCGGTCTGGAGCGTGAACTCCTCGCCGCCACCGAAGAGTTGCCGACCACGCTGTTGCGCGCGGGAGCGATCCACGGGCCGCACTGCCGTACCCCGCGCGAGCTGTACTTCGTCAAGCGCAACCTGGACGGCCGGCGTCGGCGCGTACTCGCGTACGGCGGGGAGAGCCGGTTCCATCCGGCGAGCGTCCACAACATCGCGGAGCTGGCCCGCCTGGCCGCGCGGAAGCCCGGCGCCCGGGTGCTGAACGCCGTCGATCCCGACGCGCCCACAGTGGCGGAGATCGCCGCCGCCATCGACGCGGTGATGCGTGTCGAGTCCGAGAGCGTCCTGGTCGACGGACCCGCGCCCGCCGAGACCGTGGGCGACACCCCGTGGTCCGTTCCACACCCGGTGGTCTGCGACATGGCCGCCGCCGAAAGGGAGTTGGGGTACCGGGCCGTGGTGCGGTACGCGGAGACGCTGCCGGACACGGTCGCCTGGATCGAGCGTCAACTGGCGGGCCGGGACTGGCGGGAGGCGTACCCGAAGATGTTCCAGAACTACGGCGACCTCTTCGACTACGCGGCGGAGGACGCCTGGCTGCGGGCATGAACGAGGGGCGGCCGGAATCCCGGCCGCCCCTCATCCGCGTACTGCAACTGCAACTGCTGCTGTCGCTACGGCTTGGGCGTGGCGTGCGGGGTGCACGTCACGTCGGCCGAGTCGACCTTGCCGGTGAGCAGGTAGGTGTCCACCCGCTCGTTGATGCAGGGGTTGGTCAGACCGGTCACGCCGTGCGAGCCCGCGTCCTTCTCGGTGATCAGGCGGGAGCCCTTGAACCGCTTGTGCAGCTCGACGCCACCCTCGTACGGAGTGGCGGCGTCACGCGTGGCCTGCACGATCAGGACGGGCGGCAGACCCTTGCCGGACTTCACGTTGACCGGGGTCTGCTGCTTGGCGGGCCAGGTCGCGCACGGCAGGTTCAGCCAGGCGTTGGCCCACGTCATGAACGGGTAGTTCTTGTGCAGCTCGGTGTTGTCGCGGTCCCACTTCTTCCAGCTGGTGGGCCACTTGGCGTCGGTGCACTCGACGGCCGTGTAGACGGCGTTGCCGTTCTCCGAGGCGATGTTGCCCGCGGTGTCCGACGGGTCGGGGGCCGCGGCGTCGACAAGTGCCTGGGTGTCACCGGCGACGTACTTGCTGAAGACGGTCGCGACCGGCACCCACGACGAGTCGTAGTACGGGGCGCTCTGGAAGAAGCCGATGAGCTCGGCCGGGCCGACGACCCCGCCGATGGGGTTCTTCTTGGCGGTGGCACGCAGCTTCAGCCACTGCTCCTGGACCTTGGCCCGGGTGTCGCCGAGGTGGAAGGCCGCGTCGTTCTTGGCGACCCAGTCCTGCCAGTCCTTCCAGCGCATCTCGAAGGCGACGTCCTGGTCGAGGTTGGCCTCGTACCAGATCTTCTCGCGCGACGGGTTGACGACACTGTCCGCGATCATGCGGCGGACGTGGGTCGGGTACATCGTGCCGTAGACGGCGGCGATGTACGTGCCGTACGAGACGCCCAGGAAGTTGAGCTTCTTCTCGCCGAGCGCGGCCCGGATGGCATCCAGGTCACGGACGGTGTTGGGGGTCGTCATCTGCGGCAGCATGTCGCCGCTGCGCTCGGCGCAGCCGTCCGCGTACTCGGCGGCGAGCTTGCGCTGGGCGCGCTTGTCGGTCTCGGAGTCCGGCACCGGGTCCATCTTCGGCGCCTTCACGAACTCCTGCGGGTCGATGCAGGAGATGGGCGCCGAGTGGCCGACGCCGCGCGGGTCGAAGCCCACGAAGTCGTACGCCTTGGACGCCTTCACCCACAGCGGGTTCTTGGTGGTGACCCGGAGCGGGAAACGCAGTCCGGAGCCGCCGGGGCCGCCCGGGTTGTAGACGAGTGCGCCCTGGCGCTCCGCCTTCGTACCCGTGTTGCCGATGCGGTCCACGGCGAGCTTGATCTTCTTGCCGTTGGGCTTCGCGTAGTCGAGCGGCACGGTCACCCAGCCGCACTGGACGGGCTTCGCGATTCCCCAGTCGGCCGGACAGTCCGTCCAGTCGATGCCTGCCTTGGCCGCGCGAGCGGCGGCGATCGCGGCGCCGCGCGTCTGGCTGTCCTGGCCGTGGCGGCTCTCCGCGCTGGCCGTCGGGGCCGCGACGGCGCCGGCTATCAGCGTCGCTGTGACGAGCGCTCCGGCCGAGCCGAACGCCGTCGCCCTTCTCAAACCCCTCAAGTGAGTCCTCCCCCTACTGTCTACTGTCGTTGTGGTCAGTAGGGGGATCCTTCCGGCTGTGAGGTCCCTGAGAACAGGGGTGAAGTGGCTTCTTTGCCAATCCGATAACCGGAACATCACTGCCCGTTGAGCGGTGCGGTTTGTTTCAGGCGAGTGCGCCGAGCGCCTCGTCGAGGATGCGCCGCAGACGCAGCGCGTCGGGCGCGAGCGCGGTCACGAGAGCTCCGGGACCGGCGAGCGGGGTGAGCACGGCGTACTCCCCCAGCAACCGCGCCTCGACCGGATTCCGGCCGAACTCCGGTCGTACGACGATGAGTTGCCCGAGCGCGCGATGCCCGGCGAGCACGGCGGGACCGTCCCATCCGCCCGGCGCCCCGGGCCCGCAGGAGAGCTCCTGGTCGAGCAGCGGACGCCCGTCGAGCCGCACGGTGAGCCGACTGGCAAGCCGCCCGGGCTCCTCGTTGGCCCGCCCGAGCACCTGCTCCTCGCGCAGCACCAGCCGCGCACCGGCCGCAAGGTCCACACCGGTGCTGACGCACAACTCGCTGCCGTTGGCGGAGATCAACTGCTCGGGCAGCCAGCGCAGTTCACCTTCTTCGGCCACCGTGAGCCGTACGTCGTAGCGCGCCTCGCCCTTGGCCTGCCCAGGCAGCGCGATGGTGGCGGCGGCCGACCCGACATGCAGCCGTGCACCGTCGCCGACCTCTGCCTCGACGGTGAAGTGGTCGCCGCCCAGGGGCCCGCTCATCGCGCCGACCAGCATGACGCGCGCCTCGGAACCACTCGCCCGCGTGCGACGCAGGGCGAGCGGCCCCTGCCCCTCCAGCGTGGGCAGGGCAGTACCGCCCCGCCCGTCGGCCCGTGCCCCGATCCGCGCGAGGGCACGCACCCCGGCCACGCCTGCGTCTCCGGCCGTCATGCCGTCCACGCGGCGAGCTGCACCCGCACCCAGGCGGCGACGTCCTTCACCCCGTCCTCGGCCCGCAACGACTGGAACACCACCGGCAGTTCGGCCCGCTGCGCCTTGGCGTCGGCGGCCATCCGCCCCAGGTCGGAGCCGACGTACGGAGCGAGGTCGGTCTTGTTGACGACGAGCAGGTCCGCGGTGGTGACCCCAGGCCCACCCTTACGCGGAATGTCGTCCCCGCCCGCGACGTCGATCACAAAGATCTGAGCGTCGACAAGCCCTCGACTGAAGGTCGCAGTGAGGTTGTCGCCCCCGGACTCGACAAGAACGAGATCCAGGGGCCCGACCTCATCCTCCAGATCCTCGACGGCTTCGAGATTCGCGGAGATGTCGTCCCGGATCGCCGTGTGCGGACAGGCCCCGGTCTCCACAGCCGTGATCCGCTCCGGCGGCAACACGGCCTCCCGCAACAGGAACTCGGCGTCCTCACGCGTATAGATGTCATTGGTGACAACCGCCAACGACAGCTCGTCCCGCAGAACCCGGCAGAGCGCCGCCACGGTGGCCGTCTTCCCGGACCCGACGGGCCCCCCGAGCCCGATCCGCAGGGCCCGCCGCCGCCCGTCGGGCCGGTGGGCGTCGGCGCTCACGGCGGAGGCACCATCGTGGGAGTGGTCAAGATGCATGGATACGGCTCCACTTCTTCAACTGGCTCGGGCACATCTCAGCCCGTCCGGCGTTTGAGGACGAGGCCGTTCAGGCCGATGGCGGGGGCCTGGGGGCGCAGCCCCAGAAAGGGACGGGAATGGGTAGGGGCGGCAGGGGCGAGGAAAACCCCTACGAGGCAAACAACCGCACGGCCCAAGCAGCATGCACCTCCGCACTGATCTCCAGCACCGGCGCGGAAGCCGCAGGCAGCACCCCGACCCCGCCCTCCAACGCACTCAGCGCCGCCGCACTCGCCTGTTCCGCCACCAGATCGAGCTCGGGCGCCAGCCGAGCCAACACCCCGGTCGCATCGAACGGATCAAGACTCAGCAACCGCACCGTCGCACTCGCCGGCCCACTGACACTCTCGTACAGAGCGCAGTACGCGGCATCCTCCGCCCCGAGCCCCGCCGCCCGGGCAGCCAGCCCGAGAACGACCGGCTGATGGGCGCCCTTGGGGAACTCCCGGGCCAGCGCGTCGAGTTCGGCGGACGGCCACGTCGCCCGAGCGGCCCGCATCAACTGCCGCCCGAGCTTCCGGGCGGCGACCCGCAGGGCGAGGGAGGGCGTACGCGCGTCCGCGGCACCGTCCAGTTCCACGGGATCGAGCCCGAGGGCGGCGGCCGCGGCGAGCGAGGCGGACACCAGCCCCGCCGTGTGCAACCGCCCCCGGCAGAACTCCTCCAGACTCCCCGCTCCGGTGATCCGCCCGGCCTTGACCGCCGCCTCGGCCCCACCGGAGTGGGCATGCCCCCCGGCGGGAAACCGACCGTCGGCCAGCACAAGCAACGCAGCACGCGACATGACGGGCCTCAGAACGCAGATTCGGAGTCGGAAAGCCGGAACAGCAAACCAGAACAGCAAACCAGAACAGGAAGTCAGAACAGGAAGTCAGAACAGGAAGTCAGAACAGGAAGTACCGCTGAGCCATGGGCAGTTCGGCGGCCGGAGTGGCCTCCACCAGCTCCCCGTCGATCGTGACGGCGAAGCTGTCGGGATCGACCTGCACCCGCGGCCGCGCGTCGTTCTCCCGCATGTCCGCCTTGGTCACCCCACGCGTCGACTCGATCGACACGAACCGCTTGCCGAGCCCGAGCCGCTCGGGCAGCCCGTCCTCGATCGCGATCGGCGCCACGAAGTTGAAGGAGTTGGAGGCGGGCGCCCGCCCGATCGCCCCGAACATCGGCCGGGGCAGAATCGGCTGCGGCGTGGGAATGGACGCGTTGGCGTCGCCCATCTGCGCGTACGCGATCTGGCCGCCCTTGACGACGAGATGCGGCTTGACGCCGAAGAACGCGGGCTCCCACAGCACGAGGTCGGCGAGCTTCCCGGTCTCGACTGAGCCGACCTCGCGGGCGAGCCCCTGGGCGAGGGCCGGGTTGATTGTGTACTTGGCGACATAGCGACGTACACGGTGATTGTCCGCACGTCCGTCCCCGGGCAGCGCACCCCTCCGCCGCTTCATGACGTGGGCCGTCTGCCAGGTGCGCATGATGACCTCGCCCACACGCCCCATGGCCTGTGCGTCGGAGGAGATGATCGAGATCGCGCCGAGGTCGTGCAGGATGTCCTCGGCCCCGATGGTGGTGGGCCGGATCCGGGACTCGGCGAAGGCGAGGTCCTCGGGCACGGCCGCGTTGAGGTGGTGGCAGACCATCAGCATGTCGAGGTGTTCCTCGGCGGTGTTGACGGTGTAGGGCCGGGTCGGGTTGGTCGAGCTGGGGAGCACGTGCCCCTCGGAGACCACGGTCATGATGTCCGGCGCGTGCCCGCCGCCGGCACCCTCCGTGTGGTACGCGTGGATGGTGCGCCCCGCGATCGCGGCGAGCGTGTCGGCCACGACCCCGGCCTCGTTGAGGGTGTCCGTGTGGATGGCGATCTGCGCGCCGGTCCGGTCCGCCACCGTGAGCGCCGCGTCGATGACGGCGGGCGTGGAGCCCCAGTCCTCGTGCAGCTTGAGGCCGAGCGCCCCGCCGCGCAGCTGGGAGAGCATCGCCTCCTCGGAGACGGTGTTGCCCTTGCCGAGGAGCCCGAAGTTGAGCGGGTACTCCTCCATCGCCTCCAGCATCCGGGCCAGGTGCCAGGGGCCGGGCGTGACGGTGGTCGCCTTGGAACCCTCGGCCGGACCGGTGCCGCCGCCGATGAGCGTCGTGATCCCGGATGCCAGCGCCTCGTCGGCGATCTGCGGACAGATCAGGTGCACATGGGCGTCGATCGCCCCCGCGGTCAGGATCCGCCCGTTCCCCGCGATGATCTCGGTCTCCGGGCCGATCACCAGGTCCGGGTGCACCCCGTCCATGGTGTCCGGGTTGCCCGCCTTGCCGATTCCGGTGATCCGGCCATCGCGGATGCCGACGTCGGCCTTGATGATCCCCCAGTGGTCGATGATCACCGCACCCGTGATGACGGTGTCCGGGGTGCCGTCTGCGCGCGTAGCACGCGACTGGCCCATGGACTCGCGGATGACCTTGCCGCCGCCGAACACGGCCTCGTCACCGGCGCGTCCGGGACCGCCGGAACGATCCTCCTCGATCTCGACGAGCAGATCGGTGTCGGCGAGCCGGATGCGGTCGCCGGTGGTGGGGCCGAACAGGTCGGCGTACGCGGCACGCGAGATCTCAGGCATCGAGGGCACCTCCGGTCTCGCCGCGCAGGCCGGGCACGACACGGGCGCCGGTGAGCGGGACGAGTTCCACGTCGACGGGGATCCCGGGCTCGAAGCGCACGGCCGTGCCTGCGGCGACGTTGAGCCGCTTGCCGCGCGCGGCGGCGCGGTCGAAGTCCAGACCGGGGTTGGCCTCGGCGAAGTGGTAGTGGGAGCCGACCTGGACGGGCCGGTCGGCGGCGTTGAGGACGGTGAGCCGGGTGACTTCGAGGCCTTCGTTGAAGGCGACGGGTCCGTCGGCGAACAGGATCTCTCCGGGAATCATGGCTGCCGCTCCCCCGTCAGACGATCGGGTCGTGGACGGTGACGAGCTTGGTGCCGTCCGGGAAGGTGGCCTCCACCTGGACGTCGTGGATCATCTCGGGGATGCCCTCCATGACGTCCTCGCGGGTGAGGATCTTGCGCCCGGAAGCCATGAGTTCGGCCACGGTGCGGCCGTCCCGGGCCCCTTCGAGGATGTGCGAGGTGATCAGGGCGACGGCCTCGGGGTGGTTGAGCTTCAGTCCCCGGGCCCGGCGCTTCTCGGCCACATCGGCGGCCACATGGATGAGCAGCCTCTCCTGCTCGTGCGGCGTCAGTTGCACGGCGTCCACCTCACAGTCCTCGCTCCGGACCGTGCGGGGTCCGGTTGCCGCAGCCACCACGAAGGATTCGGATGCAGTACGCGACTGCGGTACGCGGCCGGAATGCGCGACTCTGCGCGTCCCGGGCTGCGAAAACCCCTGGTGACGTGGTGGTGCAGGCTAGTTGCGCGGGATTTCAGGGACGTTAACCGCCGCGCGGGGATTCGCACGAGGATCACGGAGAACGAGCCGACCGGATCGTCGGCTGTGCCGCGCGCTCGGACCGGTCGGCGTCAGCGCGGCGGCTCCATGCTCATCAACCCCCGCAGACCGTCCTGGATCACCTCGACGGGCGCCGAGCCGAAGAGCGCCTGCTGGGCGGCGAACCCCTGGGCGGTGGCGATCATCGTCCTGGCGACGTGGTCGGCGGGAATGTCCGCGCGCATCAACCCGGCCTCCTGATAGCCCTCGACGACCTTCACCCAGGCCGCGCGCACGGTGACGAAGCCCGTACGCAGCACCTGTGACAGCTCGCTGTCACGGAGCGTCTCCGTCCAGACCTGGATCATCAGCCGCGGGAACGACGCCTCCCCGTCCCACGCCAGCCCGTGTTTCGACTCGCCGCCCCCGAGGCCGAGCACCTGGGTCATGACCCGGCCCACGAGTACGTCCGGCGGCGGGGGCGGAGTCTGCCGGGCGGCTTCTTCGAAGGCCTCGCGAATACCTCCGAGGACCTCGGTGACGATGGCCGCGATCAGCTCGTCCTTGCCGCTGAAGTAGCGGTAGACCGCGCCCGCCGAGAGGTCCACCTCCTTCAGCACGTCCTGCATCGACGTGGCATGGAACCCGTTACGGGCGAAGCAGCGGGCCGCGCCGTCGAGGATCTGGCGGCGGCGGGCGTCGAGGTGTGCCTGGGATACGCGAGCCATGACCGAAACCTAAAACGAACATTCCTTCTTGACAAGTCGCGGCACCCGCAGGACAGTGACGGAGCAAGCAAAACGAACGATCCTTCTTTTTAGCGGGACGCTCGCCCACATCCACACATCAAGCACCCACGACCACACGCCGAGGGAAGAGACCATGTCCGCCGAATCCGCTACGCACACCGGGACCGCGCCGCCACACTCACCGCAGTCGTCACAGCCGTCACGGTCGCCGCAACAGCCGGCCCCGTCGTCGCACGGCCGCCATGTCGTCGCAGTCGTCGTACTGGTGCCCGTGCTGGTGGCGCTCGCCCTGTGGGCCTTCGCGTGGCCCGCGGCCCGTACCGCGCCGCGCGATCTTCCGCTCGGCGTGGCGGGCCCGGCGACAGCGGCCGCCCAGGTCGAGAAGCAGCTCACAGAACACGAGGGCGCCTTCGAGATCCACCGCTACGCCGACGAGGCCGCCGCCCGGGACGCCATCGAGGACCGGACCGTATACGGCGCGGTGGTCGTCACCGAGCAGGGGCCGAAGCTGCTGACGGCCTCGGCCGCGAGCCCGTTCGTGGCCCAGCTGCTCCAGCAGTCGGTGACCCGGCAGGCCGGCGGCGCCCAGGTGCGGACCGTCGACGTCGTACCGGCCGCCGAGGACGACCCGCGCGGCTCGGCCCTGACGTCGAGCGTGCTGCCCCTGACACTGGCGGGCATCGCCGCGGGAGCCGTCGTGACCCTGCTCGGGCTGCGCGGGCGGCGCGCGATCACCGCCCTGGTCGGTGCGTCCGCACTCGTCGGCCTGGTGGCGGCAGCGCTCGCCGGCAGCTGGCTCGGCGCACTCACCGGGAACTGGTGGGCCCAGGCGGCCGCCCTGGGCCTGGCCACGCTGGCGGTCGGCGCCGCCGTCGCGGGCCTTGCGGCCCTGCTGGGCGCTCCGGGCATCGCACTGGGCGGGCTCGTCGTGATGCTGCTCGGCAACCCGTTCTCCGGCGCCGCCACGGCACCCGAGATGCTGCCCGACCCGGTCGGGACGATCGGCCAGTGGCTGCCGCCGGGCGCCGGAGTCTCACTGCTCCGCTCGATCTCGTTCTTCGACGGAGCCGCCGCGTCCGGCCCCGCCCTCACCCTGACCTGGTGGGCCGCACTGGGAGTCGGCGCAGTCCTCCTCGGCAGCGCGCTGAAGCGCCGCAGGGAGACCAACGAGCCGGCTCCCGCAGTGCGTGAGCCCACCCCGGCGAACTGACCCCCACAAACCGACCGTGCACCCCTGAAGTAGCGGACAGGGGTGCACGGTCATACGTGTTTAGCGGTCATACGCGTTCAAGGGGCACACGATCTTGTGCGATTGCCTGCTGAGCCTTGCGAGCACACCTCAGCCCAACCCACCCAGGGGCGCGGGGAACTGCGCGACAAGCCCCCGCCCACCCGCACCCGGCACACAAGCGCAACCACCCACCCCACAAGCCGCCTAAGACGCCCCCGACCCCCGATGCTCCGCCGCAATCCCGAACCGCTGCCGTTCGCGAGGAGCGGAACCCACCTCCCGAACACTCGACACCGCACTGACCACCGGCGACTCCACGCCCGCCTCGATCGCCGCGTCGAGTTTCTCCAGTCGCTCCAGGTCAGCCGCGGACACGAGAGCGACAAGCGGCTTCCCGTGCCGCGTCACGACGACGCGCTCACCGCCGTACACCACCCGGTTGATCAGGTCGGCGAGCTCAGCCCTGGCTTGCGTCACCGGAATCTCGTAGGCCATGCTCCCCATCATAACGTCATGTACGTCCTGTACATTTTTTACAGAACCTCTCCCGGAGGAGCGTGTGTCATGACCCGACCGTCCGCCCGCCATGTCCTGCCCGAGTTCACCGAACGCACCAGTTCGGGGAGCCGGACCATGGATCCGTACTCGAAGCTGCTGGAGGAGCGGATCGTGTTCCTCGGGACGCCGATCGACGACGTCTCGGCGAACGACGTGATGGCGCAGTTCATGCACCTCGAGTACCAGGCGCCCGACAGGGACATCTCGCTCTACATCAATTCCCCCGGCGGCTCGTTCAGTGCGATGACGGCCGTCTACGACACGATGCAGTTCGTCAGCTGTGAGGTGGAGACCATCTGCCTGGGACAGGCGGCGTCGGCCGCGGCTGTGCTGCTCGCGGCCGGCACACCGGGGAAGCGGTACGCGCTGCCGGGCGCCCGCGTGCTGATCCACCAGCCGTCGTTCTCCGAGCCCGTCCAGGGACAGGCGTCCGACCTGGCCATTCAGGCCGACGAGTTGATGCGTACCCGTGAGCAGCTGGAGGAGAGGCTCGCCCGTCATTCGGGCCAGAGCCGGGAGCGGATCGGTGCGGACATCGAGCGGGACAAGATCCTGGACGCGCAGGCGGCGCTGGACTACGGACTGGTCGACCGGATCGTCGCGAGCCGGAAGTCCACCCAGAGCGCACGCGGCGCGAGGTGAGCGGCCGATGCTCCCACCCGAGTTGCCGCCGCTGCCGGCCCTGACCCGCGCCGAGGGCGAGCTGATCGACCGTTACCTCGAAGTGGTGGACCTGCTCGGCCGGATCAACCCGGCCCACTCCGGGGACACCTACCGGGGGCTGCGGGCCGCCCAGGCCCTGGTCGGCAAGGCTGCCGCGCTGCGTGACGCGCTGGCCCTGATGCACCAACGCGGCGAGCACGAGGTGCACGCGCCGACCCTGGCGCGGGCGCTGCGCGTCCTCGACGGTGAGCGCCGAGCGGGCCGGATCGCGCTACCGCCGCGCTCCGACAGCTGACGTACCGCCACGGACCCGGCGTCACGCAGGCATCTGACGGGACGTCCGGGTCAGGGTTCAAACGGACCGAAAGGCGTACCACCGAACAGCGTAGCCAGAGCTGCTTTTACAGGCCCGTGGGAGTTGCGCAACACGCGTGGCCTCCGTACGGAATCAGACGTTCCGGTGCTGGTACGAGGGTCGTCGACCCCCTCGACACCCTCCCGTGGGAAAGGCTGTCCACCCGAACGGGTGAGTGGTGAGTAAGCCCACAAAACGCCGATTCCGCTCGGCTTTTGGGACATCCGTGCGTCAAGATCCCTTCCGACGACAAGCCCCCGCCACAAGCGGCGGGGCGATCCGGGCGGACGCCGAGTCCTGCCGCCGCCCGGATGACCGGTCGACAGAAGTGGATCGGCAGGAGTGGAGGACCCAGGCACGACGGGTCGCCGGAACGGTCACGCCATGACCGGGCCGAGCAGCCCTTGGGGTGAAGCCGCGTCAGCGGCCGGGCAACTTCGCCAGCCCGAATCCGACAGGTCATCCTTCACAGGCGGCTGACGAAGGGTTGCGCATGACTGCGCTCAATCGTGTCCCGTCGCTGTTCAGCAGGGCCGGTACCGCATCGGCTCTCACCATCGCCGCTGTCGGCGGCGGCATCGTGGCCCCCGGATTCACGTCCGGCGCGGAAGCGGCCACACCCGCGACGAAGGCACTCCAGGTAGCGGCCTCCAAGAAGGGCTCCCCGTACAAGTACGGGGCCGTGGGGCCCAAGCGCTTCGACTGCTCCGGCCTCACGCTCTACTCGTTCAAGAAGGCGGGCAAGTCCCTGCCGCGTACGGCCGCCGCGCAGTACAACAAGACGAACCATGTCTCCGCTTCGAACCGCAAGCAGGGAGACCTGGTCTTCTTCCACTCGGGCCGGAACGTCTACCACGTCGGCATCTACGCCGGGAAGGGACGGATCTGGCACTCCCCGAAAACCGGGGAAGTCGTGAAGCTCCAGAAGATCTGGACGAAGAGCGTCTGGTACGGCCGGGTCAGGTGACCCGCCCGGGAGGTGGGCGCGGTGATCGCCGCGGCCACCTCCCGGGGCCCGGAGCGTGATATTCGCGGCTGAGTGGTTACTCCTTCACTCATGGGCGACCTTCATCACCACGAGGAACGCAACGAGACCCGGCTCGAGCGCGCCGACCGCAACTTCAACGAACTGCTCCAGGAGCTGCGGGTCACGCAGACCGGGGTGCAGATCCTGTTCGCCTTCCTGCTCACCCTCGCGTTCACCCCGCGCTTCCCCTCCCTGGACTCGTTCCAGCGCGCCACGTATGTCGTCACGCTGCTGCTCTCGGTACTGGCCGCCGCCCTCTTCACGGCCCCGGCCGCGCTGCACCGCCGGCTGTTCCAGCAGGGCGCCAAGCCGCAGGTCGTGAACGCCTCCTCGCATCTGGCCCAGATCGGGCTCGGCGTGCTCGCGCTCGCCCTCTCCGGTTCGGTCCTGCTCGTCGTGGACGTGGCGACGGGCCGGGCAGGCGGTATCGCGGCCGGCGCGACCACCCTGGTCGTCTGCGCGGGGCTGTGGGCGCTGATCCCCCATCTGATGCAGGAATCCGCCGACGAGGACTAGCGGGCCCCTTCAGGCCACCAGCGGGGCACGGCGCTCAGTCCGCTCTCACGGGCTGCACCGGTGCCGTCCAGGGCATCATGATCGAGACCGTCTTGCCGCCCTCCCTGGTGGGCCGGACCGTCAGCTTGCCGCCGCACTCGACCGTCAGCCAGCGGACGATCACCATGCCGCGGCCGTTGTCCTGCTGGACGGCGGCGGGCAAACGTTTCGGGAAGCGCGGGTGACTGTCGGTCACGCCGATGCGCAACTGTTCGTCGCGGTCGAGTTCGATGTCCACCGTGAAGGTGGGCGACTGCCCGAACGTGTGCTGTACGGCGTTGGTGGCGAGTTCCGAGACGATGAGCCGGACTGTGTCGGCCGCCTCCGTGTCGGATGGAAGTCCCCATTCGGCCAGCACGTTCATGACGTAGGTGCGGGCGGCGTAGACCGAGGCGGGATCGCTCGGCAGAGTGACGGATGCTTCCTGGTGGTCTGCCATGGCGAGGTCGTCCCTTTCCCACGGGACCGGAGTCCGACACGAAGCGGATGACTTCGAGTACGGTCCCGGACTGGTGCTTGCGCCAGAGTGCCACTACCTCGGCGTTCGCGGTGCCGATCCACCGAGATATGCATATATCTGTCGCTCGAAGCGGTGAACTCTGCGACGGCCGACCGTATTTGGGCGGGGGGCCGGTTTGTCCTCTACGGTCGGCGTGACGCCGGACGATATAGCGCCGGCGCGACGGTCGGAAGGAGACGGCCATGCAGTACGGTCCCGCTGTGCGCCGCCGGAAACTCGGCGCCGAACTGCGTGCCCTGCGTGCCCGTGCGGGCCTCAAGAGCGGCGAGGCGGCCCGGCTCGTCGGCTGGCACCAGTCGAAGGTGAGCCGGATCGAGACCGGCCGCAGCGGGGTGAAGCCGACGGACGTGGAACTGCTGCTCGACGCGTACGACGTACGGGACGCGGAACTGCGCGAGTTGCTCGTGGTACTGGCGGGCTCCGACGACAACGGCCGGCACCACTGGTGGCACGCCTACCGGGGTCTTCTGCCGTCCACCTACAGCGACTTCATCAGCCTGGAGTCACAGGCCAGCGCGATGCGCACGCTGGAGAACTCCGTCGTGCCGGGACTGCTGCAGACGCCCGAGTACGCCCGCGAGGTGACCCTGGCAGCCGTGGACGGGGCGCCGGACGACAAGGTCGACGCGCTGGTGGAGGTGCGCCTCGCCCGCCAGGACGTACTGCGTTCGAATCCACCGCTCCGACTGAGTGCGGTTCTCGACGAGGCGGCCCTACGACGGACGGTCGGCGGACCGGGTGTCATGGCACGGCAGTTGGAGCACCTCGGGGAAGCCGCGCAACTCCCTCACGTGCGGATTCAGGTGCTGCCGTTCGGAGTTGGAGCTCATGTCGGCGTGACAGGGCCCTTTGTTATTTTTTCGTTTCCGAGCACATCTGATCTGGATGTGGTTGTTCTCGACCACTTGACGAGTAGCCTCTATCTCGAACGGAAAGAAGACCTCCAGGCCTACAGCGAGGCCTTCGACTCCCTTCAGGTCCACGCCCTTTCGCCCGAGGAAACGTTGGATTTCATCGCCGGTGTAGCTCACGGCGCATAAGGAGGCACCATGCCCACCCCCCTGCCTCGGTCCCTACCTTCGAGCACCCGTCTGCACGGTGTGCGGTGGCAGCGCAGCAGCCGCAGCACGGGAATGAACAACTGCGTCGAGACGGCCCGTCCGGGATCCGGACCGTGGGCCGGACTGCTCGCGGTGCGCGACTCGAAGAACACGTCGGGACCCGCCCTGCTCTTCGCCCCCGCCGCCTGGGAGGGTTTTATCGCCGCGCTTCGATGATCAGGCGTACGGCACGGTCGAGTTGCCCGTCGGTGAGGTCCGCGCGGGCGGTGAGCCGCAGCCGTGAGATGCCGTCAGGCACCGACGGGGGACGGAAGCAGCCGACGGCGAGACCGGCCTCGCGGCAGTCCGCGGCCCAGCGCACGGCCCGCTCCGGGGACGGTGCGCGCACGGAGACGACGGCGGCGTCCGGTCGTACGGCTTCGAGGCCCTCGGCCGTCAGCCGTTCGTGCAGGG
>NZ_JAPWHT010000154.1:0-21162 GCF_027270795.1 Streptomyces sp. ActVer | reverse complement strand
GACTTTCAGGAGCACACCGTGACCGACGCGCACACCGCCGCCACGCATTCCCACGGCGCAGGGCCGTTCATCGCCGCCATCGACCAGGGCACCACCTCCAGCCGCTGCATCGTCTTCGACCGCGACGGACGCATCGTCTCCGTCGATCAGAAGGAGCACGAGCAGATCTTCCCGAAGCCGGGCTGGGTCGAGCACAACGCCACCGAGATCTGGACCAACGTCGAGGAGGTCGTCGCCTCGGCCATCGCGAAGGCCGGCATCACCCGCGACGACATCAAGGCCATCGGCATCACCAACCAGCGCGAGACGACGCTGCTGTGGGACAAGAACACCGGTGAGCCCGTCCACAACGCGCTCGTCTGGCAGGACACCCGCACCGACGCGCTCTGCAAGGAGCTCGGCCGCAACGTCGGCCAGGACCGCTTCCGCCGCGAGACGGGCCTGCCGCTGGCCTCGTACTTCGCCGGTCCGAAGGCCCGCTGGCTGCTCGACAACGTCGAGGGCCTGCGCGAGCGCGCCGAGGCCGGAGACATCCTCTTCGGCACCATGGACAGCTGGGTCATCTGGAACCTGACGGGCGGTGTGAACGGCGGCCGGCACGTCACCGACGTCACCAACGCCTCCCGCACCATGCTGATGAACCTGCACACCATGCAGTGGGACCCGAAGATCGCCGAGTCCATCGGTGTTCCGCTGGCGATGCTGCCCGAGATCCGCTCCTCCGCCGAGGTCTACGGCGAGATCACCGGCGGCAAGCTGGGCGACCTGCTCGGCGGCATCCCGGTCGCCTCGGCGCTCGGCGACCAGCAGGCGGCCCTCTTCGGCCAGACCTGTTTCTCCGAGGGCGAGGCCAAGTCCACGTACGGCACCGGCACGTTCATGCTGATGAACACCGGTGACAAGCTCATCAACTCCTACAGCGGCCTGCTGACCACCGTCGGCTACCAGATCGGCGACCAGAAGCCGGTCTACGCCCTCGAGGGTTCCATCGCCGTCACCGGCTCGCTCGTCCAGTGGATGCGCGACCAGATGGGCCTGATCAAGTCCGCCGCCGAGATCGAGACGCTCGCGCTGTCGGTCGAGGACAACGGCGGCGCGTACTTCGTGCCGGCCTTCTCCGGTCTGTTCGCCCCGTACTGGCGCCCCGACGCCCGCGGTGTGATCGCCGGTCTGACCCGGTACGTCACCAAGGCGCACATCGCGCGCGCCGTCCTGGAGGCCACGGCCTGGCAGACCCGTGAGATCAGCGACGCCATGACGAAGGACTCCGGCGTCGAGCTCACGGCCCTCAAGGTCGACGGCGGCATGACCTCCAACAACCTGCTGATGCAGACCCTGGCCGACGTCCTGGACGCCCCCGTGGTGCGCCCGATGGTCGCCGAGACCACCTGCCTCGGCGCCGCCTACGCCGCCGGTCTCGCCGTCGGCTTCTGGACCAACACCGAGGACCTGCGCGCCAACTGGCGCAGGGCCGCCGAGTGGACCCCGAACATGGCCGCGGAGACCCGCGACCGTGAGTACAAGAGCTGGCTCAAGGCCGTCGAGCGGACCATGGGCTGGCTCGAAGACGACGCTGACGAGGAGTAATTCGCAATGACCACCCTGCAGAGTGTCCCGGCTCTTGGGACGCACCCGGCCAACGGCTCCGCCGCCTACGGTTTCAAGGCAGTGAGCCGTGCCGAGACCCGGGAGCAGTTGTCCAAGGCGACATACGACCTCCTGGTGATCGGTGGCGGGATTCTGGGCATCTCCACCGCCTGGCATGCCGCACAGTCGGGCCTGCGGGTGGCCCTGGTCGACGCCGGCGACTTCGCCGGCGCGACCTCCTCCGCCTCCTCCAAGCTGCTCCACGGCGGTCTGCGCTATCTGCAGACCGGCGCGGTGAAGCTGGTGGCGGAGAACCACTTCGAGCGCCGTGCGGTCTCCCGTCAGGTGGCCCCCCACCTGGCGAATCCGCTCACGTTCTACCTCCCCGTGTACAAGGGCGGGCCGCACGGCGCGGCGAAGCTGGGCGCGGGTGTCTTCGCGTACTCGGCGCTGTCGGCCTTCGGTGACGGCGTGGGGCATCTGCTCTCGCCGTCGAAGGCCGCGCAGGACGTGCCCGAGCTGCGTACGGACAACCTCAAGGCCGTGGCCGTGTACGGCGACGACCAGATGAACGACTCCCGGATGGCGCTCATGACGGTCCGCGGGGCCGTCGAGTCCGGTGCCACCGTGCTCAACCACGCCGAGGTCACGGGCCTGCGCTTCACCCGGGGACGGGTGACCGGCGCGGAGCTCAGGGACCGGCTCTCCGGCGAGGAGTTCGGCGTGTCGGCCCGTCTCGTGCTGAACGCGACCGGGCCGTGGGTCGACCACCTGCGGAAGATGGAGGACGAGAACGCGGCGCCGTCCATCCGCCTGTCGAAGGGCGCGCACCTGGTCCTCAAGCGCACCTCCCCCTGGAAGGCCGCGCTGGCGACCCCGATCGACAAGTACCGCATCACGTTCGCCCTCCCCTGGGAGGACATGCTGCTCCTCGGCACGACAGACGAGGCGTACGAGGGCGACCCGGCGGACGTCTCGGTCAACGAGAAGGACATATCCCAGATCCTCGACGAGGCCGCGTTCTCCATCCGCGACCAGCAGTTGTCCCGTGACCTGATCACGTACTCCTTCGCGGGTCTGCGGGTGCTGCCGGGCGGTCCCGGCGACACGTCGAAGGCCAAGCGGGAGACGGTCGTCACCGAGGGCCGGGGCGGCATGCTGTCCGTCGCGGGCGGCAAGTGGACGACCTTCCGGCACATCGGCCGGACGGTCATGAAGAAGCTGGAGTCGCTGCCGGGCCGTCCGCTCGGCGAGGACTTCGAGCCGATCTCCGAGCTGCCGAAGAAGCTGCCGCTGCCGGGTGTCGCCAACCCGCGCGCGGTCGCGCACCGCCTCCTGGTCGACGGTCCGGCCCCCGGCCCGCGCATGGGCGCCGACACCGCCAGGCACCTCTCCACGCACTACGGCTCGCTGGCCTTCGACATCGCTCGCCTGGCCAACGACCACCCGGAGCTGGCCGAGCGCGTCCACCCGGACGCCCCCGAGATCTGGGCGCAGGTCGTGTACGCGCGTGACAACGAGTGGGCAGAGACGGCGGACGACGTACTGCGCCGCCGTACGACGCTGACGATCCGCGGCCTCGCGACGGACGAGGTACGGGGCAAGGTGCAGGACCTGCTCGACGAGAAGTAGCCGAACAGCCACACCACGTCCGAAGGGCGGCTCCCACGGGGGGAGCCGCCCTTCGGCATGTCCGCCGCGGCCCGGCGGGCCGGTGCTTCGAAGTCCTCCGCTTCCTGCTGCGTACGATCTTCGGTGTGCGGGGCACTTTTGACGATCCGTCACTGAGCACGGCGCAGCGCCGTCGCCGCACCGGCCGTACGACTGGAGTCGCTTCATGACGCAGGACCTCCTGCCCATCACCCGGATACCCCGCACCGGGCTGCCCCCGCACGCCGTGGTGGTCGGTGACCCGGCACGGGCCGCGGCCGTCGCCGCGCTGCTCGACGGGGCGCAGGAGGTCTCGTACCACCGTGAATACCGTGTGCTCAGCGGGAGTTGGAAGGGGCTGCCGGTCGTCGTCGCCTCGCACGGTGTCGGCGGGCCCGGTGCGATCCTGCTCTTCCAGGAGCTGGCCGACGCCGGGGTGCGCACGATCCTGCGGTTCGGCACGGCGGGTGCGATGCGGCCCGGGATCCGTGACGGCGATCTGGTGATAGCGGAGGCGGCCGTACGCGACGACGGGGTGACCCAGCAGTTGCTGCCGCCCGAGTATCCGGCGGTGGCCGCGCCCGAGGCGGTGCTCGCGCTCCAGCGGGCGGCGCGCGAGCAGGGCGCCCCGCACCACCGGGGCTTCGTATGGACGCGGGCCGCCTTCCAGCCGGGACTGATACCCCTGACCTGGTACGACGGGGCGGGGCTCGCCGCCATCGAGATGGAGCTGTCGGCACTGCTCGTCACGGCCTCCCTGCGCGGACTGACCGCGGGCGGAGCGCTCGTCATCGACGGCGTGAACGCGGACGAACTCGTCGACCGGACAACCACCGGCGGCTACGACCCGCATCGCGAGGTCGTCGCGGCGGGCGTGGCGCGCGGCAGTGTGGTCTCCCTCGAAGCCCTGCGCCTGCTCGCGGAAGGGGAAGCGCTGTGAGCGTTCCCGCCCAACGGACCGCCCGCGCCGACCTGTTGGTCCACGGCGGGGACATCCTCACCGTCGACGCGGCCGGCACGGTCGTACCCGCCGGAGCCGTGGCCGTCCGTGACGGCAAGATCCTCGCGGTCGGACCGGCCGCGGAACTGCGGGCACGCTACCGGGCCGCCGACGACCTCGACGCGACCGGCTGTCTGGTGCTCCCGGGCCTGGTCAACGCGCACACCCACCTGGCGATGACCCTGCTGCGCGGCCGCGCCGACGACGTGACGCTGCAGGATTTCCTTGAGCGGGTGATCCGCTGGGAGAGCGAGCTGCTGTCGGCGGAGAACGTCGCGGCGGCGGTCCGGGTCGCGATCGCCGAGAGCGTACGGGCGGGGATGACCTCGGCGCTCGACATGTACTGGTTCCACGAGGCGGCCGAGCGGGTCGCGTGCGAGGCGGGCTGGCGGCTGCACACGGGGCCGACCTTCATGGACCTACCGGCCCCGGCCGACGGCATCGCGTACGGGGACCGGCTGGAGTGGGCGCGCCGGGACCTGGCCGGCCGAGCGCGGCGGCCCGGTACGCGTCCCGTGCTCTTCGCGCACTCCACCTACACCCTCTCCCCCGCCCGGCTCACCGAAATCGCCGCGCTGGCAAGGGAGTTCGGCGCGTTGCTGCACATCCACGCGGCGGAGAACGCCACCGAGGTCGCGACCGTCGAGGAACGCTACGGCAGGCGTCCGGTGGAGCTGCTCGACTCGCTCGGGCTGCTCGGCCCCGATCTGCTGCTGGCCCACACCGTGGACCTGGCCGGCCCCGAGATCGCGGCGCTCGCCCGGACCGGCACCTCGGTCGCCCACTGCCCGGTGTCGAACCTCAAGCTGGGCTGCGGCATCGCCCAGGTGCCCCGGCTGCTGGACGCGGGGGTGACCGTCGGTCTGGGCACGGACGGCGCGGTCAGCTCCAACACGCTGGACGTCCTGCGCGTGCTGGGCACGGCCGCCCTGGTGCACAAGGCGGCCGGCGACCCGACTGCGGTCGGCGCCGAGCAGGCGGTGCGCATGGCCACCATCGGGGGCGCCCGCGCGCTGGGCCTCGACGCCCACCTGGGGTCGCTGGAGGCGGGCAAGCGGGCCGACCTGATCGTCCTGGACCTGGGCGGTCCGCATCTGGCGCCGCGCCACGATCCGTGGTCGACCCTGGCGTACTCGGCGCGCGCCTCGGACGTACGGGACACGGTCGTCGACGGGCGGATCCTGATGCGCGGCCGTACGCTCACGACGCTCGACGAGGCCGCCGCGCTTGCGGATCTGGCGGCCCTCGTGTCACCGTCCGACCTTGTGTGATCGTGATCGTCACTGACGGGCTCTCCGGGGCGACGGAAGCCGCATAATAAGACATCGGATGTCTGAGCGACATATCTGATCGACAGGGAGGCCCGCCATGGCAGTCACCGATGAGGCGATCGAGAAGATCAAGGGAATGATCGTCTCCGGCGCGCTGCGCCCCGGCGACCGCCTTCCCAAGGAGAGCGAGCTCGCCGCCGATCTGGGCCTGTCCCGCAACTCCCTGCGGGAGGCGGTGCGGGCACTGTCCCTGATCCGCATCCTGGACGTGCGGCAGGGCGACGGCACGTACGTCACGAGCCTGGACCCGCAGCTCCTCCTCGAAGCGCTGAGTTTCGTCGTGGACTTCCACCGCGACGACACGGTCCTGGAGTTCCTCGCGGTACGCCGCATCCTGGAACCGGCCGCGACGGCGATGGCGGCGCTGCGGATCAGCGAGCAGCAACTGGACGCACTCACCGCCCAGTTGGACGCGCTGGGCGGCGCGCCCTCGGTGGAGGAACTCGTCGCCTGCGACCTGGAGTTCCACCGGGGCATCGTCCAGTCCTCCGGCAACTCGGTGCTCTGCTCCCTCCTCGACGGCCTGTCCGGTCCCACGACCCGCGCCCGTATCTGGCGCGGCCTGACGCAGGAGGACGCGGTCAGCCGGACGCTCCACGAGCACCGCGCGATCCTCAGCGCGCTGCGCGACCGCGACGCGGAGGCCGCCCGCTCCTGGGCGACCGTGCACATCGCGAGCGTGGAGCAGTGGCTGCGCTCGACGTTGTGACCGGCGTTGCGTCCGGCGTTGCGTCCGGCGTTGTGGACTCCCGTTCCGCGAGCTGCGCCGCCGGCAGGATGTCGCTGCCGCGCAACGGAGCCTTCCGTACGAGCGTCGGGCCCGGCAGGGATCGGCGCCCGCCCACACGAGTGGGTGAATTTCCTGGTCGGTGTCGCTTCCTCCGGTCACGAACCGTGAGCCCGCCGGGGTCGCGTGGGCCACGCAGCCGGTGACGGTCGTCCCTATGCGCGGCCTCGTCTCCTCGGGCGGTCCGGGACATCGGATCTCTTGCGTTCGTCCGACGTATGGCACCACCTCGAAACAACGTCCGGACCCGCGGTCGGAGTTGTCCCGGGACAGCTCGGATGACTGCGGGGTGTTCGGGGGGGACGAACGGGGCAGTGATGCGGTCACTCCCCCATGCAAGGGGGCTGCGGGCGGTCCCCACGCAAGCCGTAAGGTTGGGGCGTACGCGAGGGCACGTCGGAAGGAGGCGCTGGGTGATCGAGCTCGAGGGGGTTCCCGAGCTGGTCGACCCGGTCATGGTGGCCGCGTTCGAGGGCTGGAACGACGCCGGCGACGCCGCCTCCACCGCGGTCGCGCATCTGGACAGGGAGTGGAAGGGCGAGGTGTTCGCGGCGCTCGACGCCGAGGACTACTACGACTTCCAGGTGAACCGCCCGACCGTGTGGCTGGACGGCGGAGTCCGCAAGATCACCTGGCCGACGACAAGGTTGTCGGTGGTCCGGGTCGGCGGCGAGAAGCCGCGTGACCTGGTGCTGGTGAGGGGCATCGAGCCGTCGATGCGCTGGCGCTCGTTCTGCAACGAACTGCTCGGCTTCGCCCATGAGCTGGGCGTCGAGCTGGTCGTCATCCTGGGCGCCCTGCTGGGCGACACTCCGCACACCCGTCCGGTCCCGGTCAGCGGCGTCACGTCCGACCCGGACCTGGCCCGCACGATGGACCTGGAGGAGACCAAGTACGAGGGCCCCACGGGCATCGTCGGCATCCTCCAGGAGGCGTGCACGCACGCGGGCGTACCGGCGGTCTCGCTGTGGGCGGCCGTGCCGCACTACGTCTCGCAGCCGCCGAACCCCAAGGCGACGCTGGCCCTCCTCAACCGCCTTGAGGACCTCATCGACATGCGCATCCCGCTGGGCGAACTGCCCGAGGACGCGCGGGCCTGGCAGCTGGGCGTGGACCAACTGGCCGCCGAGGACAGCGAGGTCGCGGAGTACGTACAGACGCTGGAGGAGGCCCGGGACACCGCCGAGCTGCCGGAGGCGTCGGGCGAGGCGATCGCCCGCGAGTTCGAGCGGTATCTGCGCAGACGGGACGGGGGCGGTCCGGCTTCGCCGCCCGGCAGCCACGCCACGGAGAGCGGCGATCCCGCCTCGTACCTCAGGGAGGGCCCGGGCGGCCGCGCCCGGGCGCCGAGGCCACTGCGGCCGGAGGCCACGGACGGCACGGAGGGGACCACCGACGACGGCACCTCCGGCTCGTCGGGCTCGTCGGACTCCTCCGACGGCGACGCGTCGGGGGCGTCCGGTGCGACGGGTTCGTCCGGCGCGAAGGGGACGTCCGGCTCCTCGGAGGCTTCCGACGCTTCGGACGCCGAATCCTCGGGCTCAGAGTCCTCCGGCTCCTCAGGGTCCGGCTCAGGCTCCGGATCCTCGGACTCCGGTTCTTCGGATTCCTCGGAGGACTGACCCGGCAAGACCGCCGGAGCGGGACTGCCCGGGCGATATCGACCGGGCGAAGGGGCGGCGCGCGTCGGGCGCGCCGCCCCTCGCGCGTCAGACCTGACGCACCGCCACCGCGTCGTACTCCGTGTCGGGCGTCGGCTCGACATCGAAGCGCGCGTTCGGCAGGTAGAGGCGGTCGCGCGACGCCGCGGCCGTCGTCGGGATCCGGAAGCGCGGGTCGGTGATCCGGGTGATCACCGTGCCCTTGGTGCCGGTGGAGTTCAGCCGGAACACGTCGATCGCGTTCTGCTGTTGCTGGACGACGTAGAGAGTCCGGCCGAGGAGCAACAGCCCGTCGCCGTTGGGGATCTTGGCTCCGCCGAGGTCGACCGCGGCGGCGGCTCCGGTGCGCGGGTCGACGCGCATCAGCGTGCCGCCGTCGGCGAAGGCGTTCACCACCAGGAGCGCGCTGCCGTCCGGTGTGCGCTCGATCCCGTTGGCGGTGAAGCCCGTGCCCTGCTGCCAGTCACCGCCGAGCGGTACGGTCCTGACGGCCCCGGGCCTGCCGTGCCGGTCGAGCGCCAGCCGGTAGAGCTGCGGCGCGAAGGAGTCGGTGAACCAGGCGGCGCCCGGCGTGAGGATCACGTCGTTCACGAACGTGCCGCCGACGGCGTACGACTTCTCGATCTCTCCCGTACGGACGTCGACGGTACGCAGATCGCCGCCTGCCCCGCCGCTGACGAACAGGCGGCCGTGCCGGTCGATCTTCAGTCCCACGCTGGGGTGTCCGGCGCCGGGCCCCTTGCTGATGACGGAGCCGCGCCCGGTGGCGAGGCTCGCACGGTAGATGTCGCCGTTGGCCAGCGACCCGAAGTACGCGAACGGGGCGGAGCCGATGGCTATGCCCTCCGGCTGGAAGCCGTTGGGCAGCGGGAACCGGTCCGGCCAGTTCTTCTGCGATCCCTTCCGCGGACCTTTCCGCGGTCCCTTCTCCGGCGATTCGGCCGCGTGCGCCGTGCCGCCCAGGAGTGCCGCTCCTCCCAGGGCGGCGGCCGTGGTGAGGAGTCTTCGACGTGCGAAGGAACGGTCTGCGAGTGCCACTGTGCGTCCTTCCACGGGAGGGCCGGCGCAGGGCCGGCCCGACGGTCAACAGACGCTGTCACCCCATCACATGACAACCGTCTCCGCTGTCTTTGGCCGGATTGTGACGTGACATCTGTTTCAGGACGGATTGAGCACGGTACCCAATTCAACTTGTTCTCAAACGCAGTTGGCGAACTCGGGGGTGGACGAGTCGGTCCGGGAGGAGCAAGGTGTGCCCCGGAGGACACCGACCGGAGGCACGACTCTCGACAACTCCAGCACCCGCACAAGCACTTGCACGGACCGAAGGGAGCGGCACGCGATGACCGACCAGGCACAGCCCGCGCAGGGCCCGGGAGCGTCCGGGCCAGGGCCCGACGGAGCGGGATTCACCTACCGAGGAGCAGAGCAGGAACTGATCGTCGTCGCACGGCCCGAGGCCCGGCTGCGCGCCGAGGCCGAAGGGGTCCGTTCGGCGGCCGGCGCCGACGTGTCGGCACTGAACATGTTCCTCAGCGACGAACAGCTCGCCCTGCAACCGCTGTTCGGCAGCGAGGAGCGGCTGCAGTCGGCGGCCCAGCCCTCGGCCCCGGGCGCCGAGACACTGCCCGACCTCGGGCTCTTCTATCGCGTACGCGGCGTCGAGAGCCGGGCCCAGGAGCTGCGTTCGAGGATCGCGGCACTGCCCGAGATCGCCACGGCGTATGTGAAGCCGGGTGCCGTACCGGCCTCGGTGGGGTCCGTGGGACACAGCACCGACGAGAGCCGGCGGCGCAAGGAAGGCGCCCCCGTCACACCGGACTTCACCAGCCGCCAGGGCTATCTGCGCCCCGCGCCCGAGGGTGTGGACGCGCACTGGGCCTGGCAGCGGCCCGGCGGTTCCGGCCAGGGCGTCACCGTGATCGACGTGGAGGGCGCCTGGCAGCTCGGCCACGAGGACCTGGCCGCCAAACTCGCGGGTGTCGTGGTCGGCACCCCGATCCAGGACCTGGCCTGGCGCAACCACGGCACCGCCGTCATCGGTGTGATCGGCGGCGACCGCAACGAGTACGGGATCACCGGCATCGTGCCGGACACGGTGACCGCCGCCGCGTCGTTCCACGGCATCGGCTCCGCGGCCGCGATCCACGCGGCGGCCGACCGGCTCAGCGCCGGGGACATCATCCTGATCGAACTGCACCGCCCGGGAACGCGGTTCGACTTCGCGGTGCGCGACGACCAGCGCGGCTACATCGCGCTGGAATGGTGGCCGGACGACTTCGCGGCCATCCGGTACGCGACCGCCAAGGGCATCCTGGTGGTGGAGGCCGCGGGCAACGGCGGGGAGTCCCTGGACGACGCGGTGTACGAGCGCCGGCCCGACGAGTTCCCTGAGTGGTGGCGCAACCCGTTCAACCCGTCCAACCAGTCCTCGGGCGCGATCGTGGTCGGTGCGGGCGCGCCGCCGCCCGGTACCCACGGCCGCGACCACGGCCCGGACCGCTCGCGTCTGGCGTTCTCCAACTACGGGGCGCGGGTGGACGCGCAGGGCTGGGGCCGTGAGGTCACCACGACCGGCGGCTTCTGGGACAAGCCCGGTGACCTGCAGGGCGGCGCCGAGGAGATCGCCTGGTTCACCGACACGTTCTCCGGGACCTCCTCCGCCTCCCCGGTGGTGGTGGGCGCCCTGGCCGCGCTGCAGGGCATGCTCAGGGCGGCCGGCCAAGAACCGATGGACCCGGAGCGGGCGCGCAGGCTGCTGCGGGACACCGGCTCCCCGCAGCAGGACGCGCCGGGCCGGCCCGCGTCGCAGCGGATCGGCAACCGGCCCGACATCAAGGCGGCGGTCGCCCATCTGCTGCCGGAGGCGGTCGGCTCGGGCCAGGCCGAACGGTACTGGGACGAGTTGCTGCCGTATCCCCGTGAACTCCCGCCCAGGCTCCGGCTGTTCGTGGCCGGTGACTGGCGGAGCCTGAACAACCCGTCCGCCGAGATCCGCCAGGCGGTGCACTCCGCCTTCGCGGGCGGACGGCCCGACGTACGCGTCTGGTTCTCGGACGACGAGATCGTCGGCCTGGTCGTCACGGGCTGACGCGACCGGCCGTTCCCCGGACCAGCCGTCCGGCGCAAGACCGACCATCGCTCAACGACCAACCATCGCTCAACAATTGAGGGAAGGTGGCACCCGCATGAGCACCACCCCGCAGATGAGCCAGCAGGGCCAGCAGGGCCAGCAGGGCCAACTCCAGGGCCAGCAAGGTCAGCAGCAGAGCCCGAGCACGGCTCCCCCGCAGCAGCAGGGGCAACAGGGCCAGCAGCAGGGCTACGGCCAGCAGATGCCGTTCGGGCAGCAGCAACAGCAGCCCTTCGGACAGCAGATGCAGCAGCCGTTCGGCCCGCAGGGCATGGGTCAGCAGCAGCCCTTCGGACAACAGGGCATCGGCCAGCAGGGAATCGGTCAGCAGGGCATGGGCCAGCAGCAGATCCCCCAGCACCCTCAGCACCAGCTTCCGCAGCACCTGCAGCAGCAGCTCCAGCAGCTCGGCCAGCAGCAGCCGTTCCAGCAGCTGCTCCAGCAGCTCGGCGGACAGCAGCAGCAACAGCAGGGCCAGGGCCAGCCGTTGATCGTGCGCAGCGCGGTCGAGGCCGCGGCGCTGACGAGTGGTGTGGCCGAGCACTTCTGGGACGTCGTCACGCCGCTGCCGGGCCAGCCGTCGATCCTCTACCTGTACATCAACCAGGGCTGGCGTCCGCTGGTCAACCCGAACCAGGTGACGCATGACGAGGTCCAGGAGGCCTTCGCCTTCGGCCAGCAGATCATCGGGATCTACGACTCCACGAGCAACACGATCCAGGCCGTCATCGTGAACAAGTAGGCCGTCATCGTGAGCAGGTAGCACGACGGACCCACCGCACAGAGGGCGCCGGACGGGCAACGACCCGTCCGGCGCCCGGCGTTGCTAGAGGGCTACGCCCAACAGGGCGTCCACGGCACGGGAGACGACGCCGGGGGCGCCCTCGTCCGTGCCACCGCGCTCGGCCTGGAGGTCGGCCCAGCGGTCGACCGCCGCGAGCGCGGCCGGCGCGTCCAGGTCGTTCGCGAGGGCCTCGCGCATCTCCTCGACGAGCGCCTCGGCGGACGGGCCGTCGGGCCGCGACACGGCGGCCCGCCAGCGCTCCAGGCGCGTGAGGGCGTCCTGGAGCACCTGGTCGGTCCACTCCCAGTCGGCCCGGTAGTGGTGCGAGAGCAGGGCGAGCCGGATGGCCGCCGGGTCGACGCCGTCACGCCGGAGAGTCGACACGAAGACCAGATTGCCCTTGGACTTGGACATCTTCTCGCCGTCGAGGGCGACCATGCCGGCGTGCACGTACGCCTTGGCCATCGGGAACTCGCCGGTCAGCGCCTGCGCGTGGGAGGCGCCCATCTCGTGGTGCGGGAAGGCGAGGTCGGAGCCGCCGCCCTGCACGTCGAAGCCCATGCCCAGGTGGTCGAGGGCGATCGCGACGCACTCGATGTGCCAGCCGGGCCGGCCCTGCCCGAGCGAGGCGCCGTCCCAGCTCGGCTCGCCCTCGCGGGCGGCCATCCACAGCATCGGGTCGAGGGGGTTCTTCTTCCCCGGACGGTCCGGGTCGCCGCCGCGCTCGGCGGACAGCAGCCGCATCGCCGCCGCGTCCAGGTTGGACACCTGGCCGAAGTGCGGGTCGGACTCGACGGAGAAGTAGACGTCCCCTTCGAGTTCGTACGCCGCACCCGCGTCCCGCAGTCGCTCGACCAGCGGGACGATCCCGGGTATGGCCTCGACGGCGCCGATGTAGTGCTTCGGGGGCAGCATCCGCAGGGCGGTCATGTCCTCGCGGAAGAGGGTGGTCTCCTTCTCTGCGAGGGAGACCCAGTCGACGTTGTCCCGCGCGGCGCGCTCCAGCAGCGGATCGTCGACGTCCGTCACGTTCTGGACGTAGTGAACCTGCCGCTTGGTGTCGAGCCACACGCGCTGAACGAGGTCGAACGCGTTGTAGGTCGCCGCGTGACCCAGATGGGTCGCGTCGTACGGAGTGATGCCGCAGACGTAGATACGGGCGACGGGACCGGGGTCGAGGGTCACAGGACCACCGGTCGCGGTGTCGTGGATCCGGAGGTCGCGGCCCTTGCCGGGCAGGGCAGGGACGTCGGAAGCGGGCCAGGCATGCATGTCTTGAGCCTAACCGGACGGATGTTCCGTATACGAACCGGACCAGGCCAGATGGCCGGGAAGGCCCTCTTGCGTACGGATCCGGGGTGTGCGGCCCCGACTAGACGGGCGGCCACGGGATCGCGGGCCACTCCCCCGAGGGCTCCGGATGGCGACCCGAGCCGAGCAGGCCGGCCACACGCGCGCGCGTGGCGTCCAGTTCGGCCGCGGTGATCAGCTCCCCCAGGCGCACGCCCAGCGCCCCGTCCAGGGCGCCCCTGAGCCGCTCCAGGACCTCCACGGCCTCGGGGGTGAGCTTCTCCCCCGCCCAGCCCCACAGCAGCGTCCGCAGCTTGTTGTCGGCGTTGAAGGTGACCCCGTGGTCGATCCCGAACAGCCGGCCCTCGGGCGCGGGCAGCAGATGCCCGCCCTTGCGGTCACCGTTGTTGATCACCACGTCGAGGACGGCCAGCCTGCGCAGCCGCTCGTCGTCGGCGTGCACGAGCAGCGCGGTGCGCCCCTCGCCGACCTCGGCGAATCCGACGGCCTTCCAGCCCTCGCCGGGCTCCTCGCCGTCGACCAGCGCGAGCAGCTCCGAGCCCTCGGACACCGGGTCGATCCAGAGCTGGCACATGCCCTCGCCGTACGGCCCGTCGCGCAGGATCGTGGTCGGGACGAGCCCCCAGCCGGTCGCCTCGGACACCTCGTAGGCCGCGACCTCCCGCTGGGCGAGGTTCCCGTCGGGGAAGTCCCACAGCGGGCGCTCGCCGGCCACCGGCTTGTAGACGCAGGAAGCTTTCTGTCCCTCGTACGTCACATCGCACAGCAGCACCGCGTTGGAGGCCTCACGGATGCGTCCGCGCACGGTCAGCTCACCCTCGGCGAGCAGCTCGGCCGTGGTCACGCTTCGCGGCGGTATCCGTTCTGGCGCGGACATACGTGTCCTTCCGGGTCTAGCGGGAGACTGCACAGCGGGCAGGGCGGCCGGCCGGCGTTGACGACGTCGAGGGCGCGCTTGGCGAAGGCACGGGCCTGGGCGCCGGTGAGGCGGACCCGCAGCATCGGCGGACCGTTCTCCTCGTCCTGCAGGAGCCTTTCCTCCGCCTCGGCGAGGTCCTCCTCGGAATCGGCGTCCAGCTCCACGAGCGCCTGGGCCTCGACGATCATGCGCTGCTCGTCACCGTCCCAGGCCAGCGCCATGGTGCCGACCCGGAACTCCTCCTCGACGGGAGCTTCGAGCGGGGCGGTGTCGGAGACCTCCGTCGGGGCCATCGCCGGGACGGGAGCGCTGCCCCCGGTACGCCGTACGACCTCGTCGAGAAGCTCGTCCATCCGTTCGGCGAGCGCCGCGACCTGCGTCTTCTCCAGGGCCACACTGGTCACCCGGGGTCCTGAGGAGGCCTGCAGGAAGAAGGTACGGCGCCCTGGCAGCCCGACCGTGCCGGCCACGAAACGGTCCGGCGGGTCGTAGAGGAACACCTGACGGGACACGTCCTGTCTCCATTGGATCGATCGACTGCTTCTGCCGTCGACTGCGACTGCTGCTGACAACTGCTGCGCTGCTTCGACCGCTTCACCCTACTGCGGCCGACGATCACGGTGCGCCCGCACCGCCCCCGACCGTGGCGTCCTGGGCCGGGGGTTCCTCCCGCGGCGCGAGCGACGTGAAATCGCCGGTGTCGCCGAGGCGAACGAGAAATGGCCGCAGTCGTGTGTAACGGATCGCGGTGATGGAACACGGTTCTACGGAGATCCGTTGGAAGAGGTCGAGATGAAGACCGAGGGCGTCCGCGACAAGAGACTTGATGATGTCGCCGTGCGAGCACATGAGGTATACCGCGTCACCGCCGTGATCGCGCTCGACGCGCGCGTTCCACTCCCGTACCGCCTCGGCGGCCCGGGTCTGCATGGCGCGCATGGACTCGCCGCCCGGGAAGGCGGCGGCGGAGGGGTGCGTCTGCACGACCTCCATCAGCGGCTCGCCCGACAGCTCGGCGAGCTTGCGGCCGGACCAGTCGCCGTAGTGGGCCTCCCCGATCCGGTCGTCGGAGTGGACCCGCAGCCCGGGGCGGGCGTCGAGGAGCGGCTGAATCGTTTCCTGGCAGCGTTGCAGGGGGCTGCTGACGACCTCGGCGATCGGCAGTTCCGCGAGACGCCCGGGCAGCGCGGCGGCCTGCGCGGCCCCTCGCTCGTCGAGGGCCACGCCGGGCGTCCACCCGGCCAGCAGTCCCGCGGTGTTGGCGGTGGAGCGTCCGTGCCGGACGAGGATCAAGGTGGGCATGCGGCCCAGCCTAGGCTGCGGCCCGAGTGCGCCGGGTCCCTGGCGGCGGGAGAATGCGCTCCGTGATCGTCGACTCTGCCGTCTATCGCGACGGGCACCGGACGGAGGGCCCGGAGGACCTCTCGGACGCCCTGGACGCCGCGCGTGCCTCGGGAAACGCGTTCGTGTGGATCGGGCTGTACGAGCCGACCGAGCGGGAGTTCGATCTCGTCACCGAGGAGTTCGGGCTGCATCCGCTGGCGGTCGAGGACGCCCTGAAGGCGCACCAGCGGCCCAAGCTTGAGGTGTACGACGACTCCCTGTTCGTGGTGCTCAAGCCGGTGACGTACGAGCCGGACAGCGACGCCGTCTCCTCCGGGGAGCTCATGATCTTCCTGGGCGATTCCTTCGTGGTGACCGTGCGGCACGGTGAGGGCTCGCCGCTCAAGGCCGTACGACACCGTCTGGAGCAGAACCCGGACATGACGCGCCTCGGCCCGACGGCGGTGCTCTACTC
Organism: Streptomyces sp. ActVer; assembly: GCF_027270795.1. NCBI lineage: Bacteria > Bacillati > Actinomycetota > Actinomycetes > Kitasatosporales > Streptomycetaceae > Streptomyces > Streptomyces sp. ActVer. Next base: position 5,201 of record NZ_JAPWHT010000154.1, on the reverse strand, counting down.
GATAGCCGACGACACCGTCGACCACTATCTGGAGGTGGCGACCGAGCTGCAGACCGACCTGGAGGAGGTCGAGGCGGAGGTGTTCTCGCCGAACGACGGCGGCTCCCGGCACACCGCGTCCCGGATCTACACCTTCAAGCGGCAGGTCCTGGAGTTCCGCAGGGCCACCGGACCGCTGTCCGTGCCGCTGTCCCGCCTCGCGGGCTCGGGCGTCTCCGGCCCGGGTGTGCCGTTCGTCCACGACAAGGCACAGCCCTTCTTCCGGGACGTCAGCGACCACCTGGCCCGGGTGAACGATTCCGTGGAGGGACTGGACCGGCTGGTCTCGGACGTCCTGTCGGCGCATCTCGCGCAGATGAGCGTGCGGCAGAACGACGACATGCGGAAGATCTCCGCGTGGGCGGCCATGGCCGCGGTCCCCACGATGATCGCGGGGATCTACGGCATGAACTTCGACCACATGCCGGAGCTGCACTGGGTGTGGGCCTATCCGGCGGTCATCCTGCTGATGGCGGTGCTGGAGGTGCTGCTGTTCCGGCTCTTCAAGCGGCGCGGCTGGCTGTAGTCGCGCCGGTCGAGCTCCACGCGCGCGTGCCGCGTACGGGGCAGCACGCGCGCGTGGGCCACGCTCAGGCGAACTCGGGTGCCGTCGAGGCCGGGCCGCCAAGGGCGTCGCGCCGCTCCGGCACGGCAAGCGAGACCATGCGCCGCCAGCCGAAGACCCGCTCGTACAGGTACATGGCGTGGATGCCCGCGGCGAGCGCCGACGCCTTGGGCTTCGGCCAGCCGAGGATGCGCCCCATGTGGCCCATCACGGCGAGGCTGACGTCCCGGTAGATGCGGATCTCGGCGAGCGCGCACTCGCGCAGGGTCCGCTGGATGGCCCGGCCGTGGCCCGCGGCCGCGAAGCGCAGCAGTTCCTCGTGGCAGTACGCGAGGTGGTTGTCCTCGTCGTTGGAGATCATCCGCACGGCCTTGCCGATCTCCGGGTGGTCCCCGAAGTCCTTGCGCAGCATCACCATCTGGTCGGCCGCGCGCTGCTCGGTGACCCTGCTGTGGGAGAGGTAGGTGACGATGTCCTGCACGGTGAGCGGCTCGTCGCGCTTGAGCTTGTCATGCGCGAGGCCGATGCCGTTCTTCTCCAGGAGCATCGTGTAGTCGGTCCCGGGCGGGATCTCGACGGGTGTGACGCCCCGCTTCCTCATCAGCGCGTTGAAGATCCGCCCGTGCTTGTCCTCGTCGGCGCCGTGCCGGGTGATCTTGGATGCGAGGGCGCGTTCGCTCTCCGGGACGAGGGCCGCGATCCGTGCGTTCTCCCAGCCTCCCTGGGTCTCCCCGCTGGCGGCGATGGAACAGAAGAGCCGGAACGACTCGTCGTTGTCGACGATCTCCTGGAAAAGACTCTTGGCCGAAAGCATGTGTGCCACCTCCATGCGGGCTCCCACCTCCGTGCGGGACTCCGCAAAGAACGAGTCAAATGGGCAGCCAGGGGCGCGGCAACACCTGTGTCGGACAATTCCGCCGAACGGTGGACGCGAGGGGTATGAGAGGCGCGTAACCGAGCGGGCCGTGGCGCGTTGTTCTCCGTGACGGCCGTGGCGGGGAAGACCCCCCGAGCCCCCACCACGGCCGCGGAACCTCTCCCGTCCCGCTTTGGACGGCGTTATGCGAGTCCGGCCCGCTCCAGGGCGTCGGTCCCGGCCCGGAGCGAGGCGATCCGGTCGTCCAGCGTGAAGCCCGCGGGGGCCAGCGTGAGCGTGGTGACCCCGGCGGCCGCGTAGGCCTTCATCCGGTCCGCGATACGGTCCACGGAGCCGAGCAGCGTGGTCTGGTCGATGAGCTGCTGCGGAATGGCGGCGGCCGCGCCCTCCTTGTCTCCGGCCAGGTACTTGTCCTGGATCTCGGCGGCCTCCTTCTCGTAGCCCATGCGCTGGGCGAGCTGGTTGTAGAAGTTCTGCTTGCGGCTGCCCATGCCGCCCACGTAGAGCGCGGTGTACGGGCGGAACATGTCGGCCAGGGCCGGTACGTCCTTGTCCTCGCCGAGTGCCAGCGGCAGCGTCGGGCAGACGTCGAAGCCGTCCATGGTCAGCCCGGCCTTCTCGCGGCCCGCGCGCAGGTGCTTGATCGCGGTGTCCTCCAGGTGGTCGGCGGACGGGAAGATCAGCAGGGCGCCGTCGGCGATCTCGCCGGTCTGCTCCAGGTTCTTCGGGCCGATCGCGGCGATGTAGAGCGGGATGTGCTCGCGCTCCGGGTGCACGGTCAGCTTGAGCGGCTTGCCGGGGCCGCCGGGCAGCGGGAGGGTCCAGTGCGTGCCCTCGTACGAAAGGCGCTCGCGGGTCATCGCCTTGCGGATGATCTCGACGTACTCGCGGGTGCGGGCCAGCGGCTTGTCGAACTTGACGCCGTACCAGCCCTCGGAGACCTGCGGTCCGGAGACGCCGAGGCCCAGGCGTAAGCGGCCGCCGGAGAGCGAGTCGAGGGTGGCGGCGGTCATCGCGGTCATCGCGGGCTGACGGGCCGGGATCTGGAAGATGGCCGAGCCGACGTCGATGCGCTCGGTCTGGGCGGCGACCCAGGTGAGCACGGTGGCCGCGTCCGATCCGTACGCCTCGGCGGCCCAGCAGACCGCGTAGCCCAGCCGGTCGGCCTCCTTGGCCACGGCGAGGTTGTCCGCGTCCATTCCGGCACCCCAGTAGCCGAGGTTGATCCCGAGCTGCATGGCCGATTCCCCTTACTGATCAGTAACGTCCCTTGTGCGGCACCCTAGCGCGCCGGTGGGCCCAGTGGCAGGGACCGGGTTGGGGATCACGGGATCCCGGTTGTCCACAGGGCCCCACGCACCGACTTCTGGCCAGTAATCTCAGCCCACATGGAGCAGAGGCATCTCGGCCGTACCGGCCTTCGCGTGTCCCGCATCGGACTCGGCACCCTCACCTGGGGCAGGGACACCGACGAGCACGACGCCGCGGACCTGTTGAAGGGGTTCTGGGAAGCGGGCGGGACGCTCGTCGACACGGCCGATGTGTACGGGGACGGGGAGGCCGAGTACCTCCTCGGCCAGCTCATGGAGGGCCTGGTGCCGCGCCGGGACCTGGTGATCTCGACGAAGGCGGGGAGCGTGCCCGATCCGGACCGGCGCTTCGACGGGTCGCGGGGGCATCTGCTGTCCGCGCTCGACGCCTCGCTGGCGCGGCTCGGCACGGACTACGTGGACCTGTGGCAGATCCACGCCTTCGACCCCGAGGCGCCCCTGGAGGAGACCTTGCAGGCCCTCGACATCGCTGTCAGCAGCGGCCGCGCGCGGTATGCCGGGGTCTCCAACTTCTGCGGCTGGCAGCTCGCGAAGGCGGCCACCTGGCAGCTCGCGGCGCCCGGGATACGCACGCGCCTGGCCAGTACGCAGATGGAGTACTCACTGCTGCAGCGCGGCGTCGAGCGCGAGGTGCTGCCCGCGGCGCTGGACCTCGGCATCGGTCTGCTGCCGTCCTCTCCCCTGGGCCGCGGTGTCCTGACGGGCAAGTACCGGCACGCGACGCCGGCGGACTCGCGGGGCGCGTCGGAACAACTGGCGCCGTTCGTCGCGCCGTACCTGGACGACGCGGCGAGCAGCATCGTGGACGCGGTGGCGACGGCCGCCGACGGCCTCGCGGTGACGCCGCTCCAGGTGGCCCTCGCATGGGTCCGCGACCGGCCCGGCGTGGCCGCCCCGATCGTCGGCGCGCGCAACGCGCTGCAGCTCACGGCCGCGTTGTCAGTGGAGACCCTTAGTCTTCCTGACGAGATCTGCCGAGCGCTCGACGATGTGTCAGCGCCGGTGCACCACTATCCCGATCACGACTGGAGCACGCTGTGACCACGGAGCCGTCCGCCGCCGCGGAGGAAGCCGAGCCGGGGACGCCGAGCGCGGGCCCCGAGTCCGGAGGGCCCGAGGCCGGGGCTCGACCGGACGAGACCGGGACTCGACCGGACGCCGAGACCCATGAGACCGCCGCGTCGGACGCGGGTGAGGGCGACGCGGCCGAGGGCTCCGCGGACGGAAGCGGTGCCTCCGAAGAATCGGAAGAAGACGGGCCCGAAGGAGACGCGGCCGAGTCCGGCGACAAGGCCGCGGACGGTGACGCCGCCGCGGGTGACACCGCGGCCCAGTTGTCCGAGGCCGAGGCCGAGTTGGCGGCGCAGCGGGAGTTGCGTGAGCGGATCGAGCGGCGGAAGGCGGAGAAGGAGGGGCCGGTCCAGGCCGGGGCGCGCCTGAGCGGCAAGGCCGCCGATCTGCTCGCCGCCGTAAGGGCGGTGGAGAGCGGGGAGAAGCCTCCGGCGAGCGTCTTCAGCGAGCCGGAGCCCGCACCGCGCAGGTCCGCGCCGGAGCCGGTGCGCCAGCCCCAGGCCATGCCCTCCGCCACGCCCGCACCGGTGGCCTCAGAGGCCGTCGACACCGTACGGGCCGTGCTCGTCGAGGGCGGCGCCCCGGAGGCGTTGGCGGCGCAGGTCGCCACAGTCCTCGGCGAGGGAGCGGACACGCAACTTCGCGAGGATCCCTGGCAGTTGCTGCGCGTGGCCGGGGTCAGGCCCGAGCAGGCCGACGGGTTCGCCCGGGCGCTGCTCGGCGCGGAGTGCGGTCCCGACGACGAGCGGCGGGGCCGGGCGGTCACGGTATGGCTCCTGGAGCAGGCGGCCCTCGCCGGGCACACGGCGCTGGAGGCCCAGGCACTCCACGCGGCCCTCGCACAGCGCTCGGTGCCGGATCCCGACGCCGCCGTGCAGAGCGCCCTCGCCGAGGGCGACGCCTTGGTCTTCCAGGACGCGCTGGACGAGCCCGGCGCACCACCGGCTCCCGTTCCCTCCGAGGACGAGGGCGAGGGCGAAGAGGGCGAGGCGGAGCGTCCGGTCCGCGTCCTCATCGGTCTGGAGCGGTACGCGCTCGCCGAGGAGAGCCTCGCCGACGGGCTCGCCCGGGTGGTCAACTCACTGCCCAAGGAAGACGGTTCGGCCGCGGACTGGGAGTCGGCCGCGACCGGCCCCGCCGCCGAGCTGATCCGCGCGGTATCGAGCCACGGCCTCGTCCTGCACACCGGCGGCGAGGCGTCCCGCGCGGAGCCGACGGCCCTGGCCGCGGCCGCCCGGTCAAAGCGCCAAGTCGAATCGGGCCTCCACCTTGGGGAGTACGAGCACCGGTTACGGATCGACCCTCCGGTTGACCCCTG
>NZ_JAPWHT010000153.1:0-21219 GCF_027270795.1 Streptomyces sp. ActVer | reverse complement strand
GCCTCGCGCGGTGGCGGCCGCGGTGGACGCGGTCGCGGTCGGAGGCGCGGTTTCGGCGAATCGCCGGCCGACGGCGACCCACAGGACGGAGGCCCCTCTGCCTCGTCGAGGGCCGAGAAGAGGGAGCCCCCAGGGGACCCGGCTGAGCGGGCGCGGGGCATTTGTTTGCGCCTGCTCACCGGGACCCCGCGCACGCGGAAACAGCTCGCGGACGCGTTGCGCAAGCGAGAGATCCCGGACGACGTGGCGGACGAGGTGCTCTCCCGCTTCGAAGAGGTCGGGCTGATCAACGACAGTGCCTTCGCGGATGCCTGGGTGGAGTCCCGGCATCACGGCCGGGGCCTGGCCCGGCGGGCGCTCGCCCGGGAGCTGCGGACCAAGGGCGTGGACTCCGCGCTGATCGACGAGGCCGTCGGACAGCTCGACTCCGAGCAGGAGGAGACGACCGCACGCGAGCTCGTCGCCCGCAGGCTACGCTCCACGCGCGGCCTCGACCGCGACAAGCGGATACGACGCCTCGCGAGCATGCTCGCCCGCAAGGGCTACTCCGAAGGCATGGCCCTCAGAGTGGTCCGGCAGGCGCTGGAGGAAGAGGGCGAGGACACGGAGTTCCTCGATGACGGCGAGGGGTTCTGAGACGGGCCCCTGAGGAGGCGTGGGGCTGCCTCCGGACCGACCGGTTCGGCGTCTGAGGCTGCCTCCGGGCCGACCGGTTCCGGGCCCCGGGCACGGTGGACGCGCGGGGGCGCCCATCGCATCCGGGGCCGGGGCGGGCCTGGCCTGGACGGGGCTTGGCGGGGTGGGGCAGAGCGGAGGGGGCTGGGTGGGGCGCGGGCTTCCGTCGCCGACCCGCCGACCCGCCGACACAGACCCGACGCCGATGCCGATGCCGACCGGCCGACATCGGCGCCCGTGCCGGAAGGCCCCGACCCCGGACGAGTGGTAACTCCCTGCCGAAAAGCCTCCGTTGCCATGAGTGAGGGTGGGGTTAACCCCCGGTCCAAGACGCTGGACGACCGCAGTGCACAGACCCTTGTGCACAAGCGACTGTGTACGCATGGCACAGGAACCCGGCGCCACCGACCCCGCTGAACAGGGACACACACGTCCCGATCCCGCGACACCGGAGCACACAGCTCCCGACCCCGACCTCCGCCCGGCCCCCGTCGAGCTCTCCGACCTCGCCGCGCTCAAGGCACTTGCCCAGCCCCGGCGGCAGTGGATGCTGCAGCACCTCACCGTGCACGGCCCCGCCACCTCCGCGACGCTCGCCAGGGCGCTCGGGCTCAACACCGGGGCCACCAGCTACCACCTGCGCGAACTCTCGCGCTACGGCTTCGTCGAGGAGACAGGCGCCGCCGGGCACGGCCGGGAGCGCTGGTGGCGAGCCGTCCCCGGCGACCGCCGCTTCCCGTCGCGCAGCCGCCAGAGCCCCGAGATGCGGCTCGTGATGGACGAGTTGAACCACCACGCGTACGCCGCCGACCTCGAACTCTTCGAGCAGCTCCAGCGGGACGCGGCCGACGAGCCATGGGCCGACGCCTTCCCGTACTCGCGCGGCACGATCCGGCTGACGCTCCCCGAACTTCGCGAGTTCTTCGAGGAGTACATCGCGCTCCTCAACCGCTACAAGCGCCCCGAGGCGGGCACCCCGGCCGACGCGCGCACGGTACTCACCCGGTTCCTCGCCTTCCCCGCCCAGGCCGCCTCCGCAGACGCGCCCGCTTCCGGTTCCACGCCCGGCTCCGCTCCCGACACCGCAGACGACGGAAGAGAGACCGAGACCCCATGATGCTTCGCTACGCCCTGCGGACCGTCCGCCACCGCAAAGGCGGATTCCTCGGTGCCTTCCTCGCCCTGATGTGCGCGGCCGCCCTCATCACGGCCTGCGGCACCCTCCTCGAAACCGGACTGCGCGGCACCATCGGCACCGAGCGCTACGCCGCCGCCCCCGTCGTTGTCTCCGCCGACCAGAACGTTCACCAGACCACGGTCAAGCACAAGAAGGGCAAGACGAAGACCAAACACAAGGTCAAGCCCATCGCCGAACGGGCCTGGCTGCCCGAGAACCTCACCACGACGCTCGGCCGAGTCCCCGGCGCCCATCGCGTCATCCCCGAACGGACCTTCCTAGCCGAGCCGTTGATACCCACCGGCACCGGCGACCGGACCGCCTACGGCCACGCCTGGGACTCCGCGGCCCTCACTCCGTACGCCCTCACCACCGGAACCCCTCCCCGCGCCCGGGACGATCTGGTCGTCGACCGCTACCTCGCCGACCGAGCCCGACTGAAGCCGGGAGACCGCCTCACCGTCCAGTCCACCCAGAGCCCGCGCACGTATCGCGTCACCGGCATCGCCGCGCCCACCGGAGACGACATACGCCACCAGACCTCGCTCTTCTTCTCCGCCGCCGAAGCCCGGCGCCTCGCCTCGCACCCGGGCCAGGTCACGGCGATCGGCGTCGTCCCGGCCGAGGGCACCGACACCGCCGACCTCAAAGCAGCCGTGGCCAAGGCGCTGCGCGGCACGACCGCGCAGGTCAGCACGGGTGACGAGCGAGGTCCCGTCGAGTTTCTGGACGCGGCAGCCGCCCGGATCAAGCTCGTCAGCATGGGCGGAGCGATGGGCGGCACGTCCCTGCTCGTCGCCGTACTCGTGGTCGTCGGCACCTTCGCGCTCTCCGTGCAGCAACGGCACCGCGAACTCGCCCTGCTGCGGGCCATCGCCGCCACACCAGGACAGATCCGCAAGCTCCTCGGCCGCGAGGCCCTGCTGATCGGCGCGGCCGCCGGAGTCGCCGGAGCACTCGCGGGGCTGCCGCTCGGCAGCTGGCTGCACGGCAGGTTCGTCGCCCTGGGCGCCGTGCCCGCCACGCTTCAGCACACCGCCAGTGTGTTCCCGCTGTTCGCCGCCGTCGCCGCCACGCTCATCGGTGCCTGGGCCGCCGCCCGTGTCTCCTCACGCCGCATCGCCCGTATTCGCCCGGCCGAGGCACTCGCCGAGGCCGCCGCCGAACGTGGCCGCCCCGCCTGGGGGCGCATCATCGCGGGGCTCGCGCTGCTCGCCGGAGGTACGGTCCTCGTCGCCGTACTCAGCATCCTGCGCACCGAGCCTGCGTCGACTCCCGTGACGTTCCTGGCCGTTGTCGTCCTCGCCTCGTCCGTCGCCCTGCTCGGCCCGCTCCTGGTCAGGGCGGCCGCGGCGGTCCTGGGTGCCCCGCTGCGACTCAGCGGCCCGGGCGGCAGGCTCGCCACCGCCAATCTGCGGGGCAACGCCGCCCGCATGGCCTCCGTCGTCACCCCGCTCACCCTCCTCATCGGTATGACCTGCACCGTCCTCTTCGTCCAGCCGACCCTGGGACACGCCGCCCGCGCCCAGGCCCGCGAGGGCACCCGCGCGGACTGGGTCCTCACCGCCGAGGGCCCCGGCGTCCCGGCACAGGCCGCACGGCAGCTCCGTACGGACCGCGATGTGGCCACCGAAGTCGTCCGGACAACCGTCCGCGTCGGCCTCGACAAGTACGCGGCACAGGGCGTCAGCCCCGCCGGCCTGACCCGCACCTGGGACCCCGACGTCACCGCGGGCTCCCTCGCCGAGCTCACGCACGGCACCGTCGCCGTCAGCGAACTCGCCGCGGACCAGCTCAACTTGAAGCCCGGCAGCACGCTGAAACTCACCCTCGGCGACGGCACGCCCGCCACCCTCACCGTCGCCGCCGTCTACGCCAAGGGTCTCGGCTTCGGCGACCTCACCATGGCCCACGACCTGGTCGCCCGCCACGTCGACGACCCGCTCGCGGCCGCGGTCCTCGTCTCCACCGCCCGTTCACAGGAAGAACTCGCGTCCGCCGTCCGGAAGTTCCCGGGCGTCCGGGTCGTCTCACCGGCCACCGCGGACTCGTTGCAGGCCGAGCGGCTGCGGGCGAACGCCGAGGTCAACTACTTCGCCATGGGGCTCGTTCTCGCCTTCACCGCCATCGCGGTCGTCAACACGCTCGCCATGTCGGTCTCCGAGCGCGTACGGGAGTTCGCGTTGCTCCGCCTCGCCGGCGCCACGCGTCGTCAGGTACTGCGGATGCTGCGGACCGAGGCCCTGTCGGTGCTGCTCCTGGCCACGACCCTCGGGAGCGGCATCGCGCTCGCCGTCCTGACGGCCTTCAGCATCGGGATGACGGGCAGCGCGGCCCCGGCCGTCACACCCCTGGTGCACGTCACGGTGGTCGCCGCCGCCGGACTCCTCGCCCTCATCGGCACCGCGCTGCCGGGCCGGGTGGCCCTCAAGGCGCGGCCGGTCACGGTGGCAACGGCCAGGGAGTGACCTGAGAGGTCCGGGAGTAAGGGGTGGTACGCAATGGTGGGGGCCCCTTACACGAAGGGGCCCCCACCGCTACATATGCCCAACGAGGCGCCGGAGTACGCCGGCAGGGGAGGCTTTGTGACTGACAGCCGAGGAAGAGGCACGCGCTCGGATCAAGCTGTCCCACCGGAGGTCTGAGAAGCCACCGGCAGCCCAGCCACCGTCAGCGCAGTCACCGGCGGCCCAGCCACCGGCAGGCCGGCCGCCCGCCAAGCCTGGAAGCCGCCCACCAGGTCCGTCGCCCTGTGCAGCCCCAACTGCCGCAGGGAAGCGGCCGCGAGGCTGGACGCGTAGCCCTCGTTGCAGACGATCACGACGCGCAGGGCGTGGCTCGTGGCTTCGGGAGCGCGATGGCTGCCCTGGGGGTCGAGGCGCCACTCCAGTTCGTTGCGCTCGACGACGAGGGCGCCGGGGACCAGCCCGTCGCGCTCGCGCAGTGCCGCGTACCGGATGTCGACCAGCAGGGCCTCGCCCGCCCGCGCGGCCTCGTGGGCGGCGTCGGCCTCGACCCGGTCGAGGCCCTCACGGACCCGCTCCAGCAACTCGTCGATACCGACCGGGCTTTCGGCTCGCAGGGGACCTCCGACGATCACTGCCAGTCCGCCGGGCGCTCGACCTGCTCAAGGCGCAGGACCTGGCCGCTGCGGCTGTAGCGGCGGATCTGCGGCAGCGGCGGGTAGTAGGCGTGGACGGAGATCGCGTGCTCCTCCGTGGACTCGTTGAGCACCTCGTGCACGTGGTGCTGGCCGAAGGAACGGCCCTTGCCGGCCTGCAGCCGCCGTTCCCGGTCGATGCCCTCGGTCAGTTCGAGCGTCTTCCAGCCGTCGGTGGGCAGCCGGGCGGTGAGCGAGTTCTCCTTGAGCTCGCCCGACGCCGTGAGGAAGGCGCCGACCGACTCGGCGTGGTCGTGCCAGCCGGTGCCCGTGCCGGGCGGCCAGCCGATGAGCCACGCCTCGCTGCCGCCGGGCCCTTCGAGGCGCACCCACGTACGGCCTTCGGGGTCGAGCGGGAGAGAAGCGATCAGCTCGGCGTCGGCGGCCGTGCGCCGGACGAAGTCGAGCAGCTCGGCCTGCGTGGGGCCGGGAGCCGGAGCGGCGGCAGAGGCAGAGGGCGTCAGGGAAGGGGAGACAGACACGGGTACCGTCCTGGTCAGCGTTCGCGTGGGGCGCGCGGGAACGACGTCGGCGACGCGCGCGGGTGGAGAGGATGCGAATTCAGCAGGACGGGCGACACACGCAGCCCGCATAGCGGACGAGGTCCATATGGACCCTCCGCCACAGGCGCACACAGGTGTCGGTCACGATCCGGAGTACACCATGACGGTCCGGACCGGTCAACTCAGTGTCACCGACTGGACAGAGCGCACTCAGGACGTCCCCGCCGCGGCCTCCGCCGTGGCCCGGGGGCCGCCCAGAGCCGCCTCCGCCGCCTCGTACAGATCCGCCGGGCGCACCCCGCTGAGCGCCGTGACCAGGTGCCCGTCAGGGCGGATCAGCAGCACCGTGTGAGCTGCCGCACCCGGGTAGCTCTCGGCGACCAGCAGCTCGGCGTGGTGCGGCAGCGCGGTCACGGCGGCCGCGAGGCGCGGCATGATCCCGGCCGTCACCCAGTGCTTGCGCTCCCACACTCCGGTCCCCGGCGCGATCAGCAGGACCAGCAGCGCCCCGTGGCCCAGCCGGTCCCGCAGCCGTACGAAGGAACCGTCCTCCGCAGTCACCCGTACGTCGGTGACCTGGTCGCCCACGGCCGTGCCGACCTCGGCCGACGACTCGGCGCGTGGAGGCGCGAGCGGCGAATCGGCGTACGCCCCCGGCGCGCCCAGCGGGCCGCGCCCCAGATGACCGTCGGTGAGCAACGAGTCATGGCCGCGGGCCGACCCGGGCACCGCGGCGCGCAGTCCTCCGGCCCGCAGTATCGGCAGTGCCTGGTCCGCGGCGCGCAGGCGTGCGGCGACGACCGCGCGCCGCTCCACCTGGTAACTGTCGAGCAGCACCTCGTGCGGGCCGTGGTGCCAGGCGAGGGACAGCTTCCACGCGAGGTTGTCGGCGTCCCGCAGACCGTCGTCGAGGCCCTGCGTGCCGAGCGCACCGAGCAGATGCGCGGCGTCCCCGGCCAGGAAGACACGTCCGGCCCGCCACCGGCGCGCCAGCCGGTGATGCACCGTGTGGACTCCGGTGTCCAGCAGCTCGTACGGGGGTGTGGTGCCCCCGCTCCAGCCCGCGAGGGTCTCGCGGACGCGGGCCACCAGCAGGTCCGGTGTGACCAGGTCCTTGCCCGGCGGCAGCAGCCAGTCCAGGCGCCACACGTCGTCGGCGAGGGGACGTGCGGTCACCTCTCCGGCCGAGGGGCCCGACGTCCGCCACGGCGGCATCCGGTGCAACAACGCCTCACCGGGCCACGGAAGTTCCGTACGCAGCGCGGCGACGGCGTGTCGCTCCACGGCGGTGCGACCGGGGAAGCGGATGTCCTGGAGCTTGCGCACCGTCGAGCGCGGTCCGTCGCAGCCGATCAGATAGCTGCCGCGCCACCAGGTGGCCTTGGGCTCGCGGGTGTGCGCCGTGACGCCCGAGGTCTCCTGCTCGATCGAGTCGAGGCGGCTGTCCACGGCGACCTTGGCCAGACGCTCGTTCGCGATCGCGGCCCTGAGCGCGGCGGTCAGTACGTGCTGGGGCACGTGCAGCGGTGCGGGCTCGTCATCGCCGAACGTGATCTGCCGCATCACCTGCTTGCGCCGCATCGACCGCCATCCGGCCCAACGGAAACCGGCCTCGGCCAGGGGGAACCCTGTCAGCCGCTCGATCAGCGCGGTGGTGTCCTCACGCAGTACGACGGTCCGCGCGAGCCTCTGTTCGTCCTTGCCGGGACCCTCGTCCAGAACGATGGACGGGACCTCCTGGCGGGCCAGCGCCAGGGCGAGCGTGAGTCCGACGGGCCCCGCTCCGACGATGATCACCGGGTCCACGACGCGGCGCCCCCTGCCCGGAGAGGTGTGCTGAGTGTCTTACCGGGAGTGGCAGGTGGAGCGGGGTGCACGATCACAGAACGTATGCAACCCATTGCCGGTGCTTGCGTCAAGTGACGGAGGCAGTGGCGATCATGCCACTGCCTCCGGTTGCTCACATCTCGTCAGTTCTTCGGTGCGCGCGGGTCGTTCACGGACCCTTGTCGACCTCGTGGGTGACGTCCACGTGGTCGCCGGGTGCGCTGAGCTCGTCGACCGCGTCCACTCCGAGGACCGCGCCGGTGGACTTCTTGCCGCGGCGCAGCCTGGCCTCCAGCCAACTCGCGAAGGACGTGAGGGCGAAGTTGATCACGATGTAGATCACAGCGACGATAGTGAAGCTGGCGATCACGTTCGCGCCGTAGTAGGCGCTCATCGGGCTGACGGCTGCCATCAGGTCGGGGAAGTTGAGGACCGCACCGCCGATCGCCGTGTCCTTCACGATCACGACGAGCTGACTGACGATCGCCGGCAGCATCGCCGTGACCGCCTGCGGCAGCAGGATGAACCGCATGACCTGGTTCTTGCGCAGGCCGACGGCCAGCGCCGCCTCTGACTGTCCCCTGGGCAGCGACAGGATGCCCGCACGGACGATCTCCGCGAGGACTGAGGAGTTGTAGAGAACCAGGCCGGTGACGACGGCGTACATGGGACGGTCGTCCGCGGGGACGTTCGTGTACTCGGAGAACAGGGCGAGGCCGAAGATCATGAGAACCAGCACCGGGATGGCCCGGAAGAACTCCACCACGACGCCGGCCGGGACACGCACCCAGGCGTGTTCGGACAGTCGGCCGATACCCAGGACCGCGCCGAGCGGCAACGCGATGACCATGGCGAGCGCCGCGGCCTTGAGCGTGTTCTTAAGACCCGGCCAGAGGTACGTGCTCCAGGCCTCGGTTCCGGTGAAGAACGGCTTCCAGAGCACCCACTCGAGCTGGCCCTTCTCCTCCAGCATGTCGTACATCCACCACAGCACCGCGGCGAGGGCGGCGACGAACACCACGGAGAAAACGACGTTCCGCCGCTTGGCCCGTGGGCCCTGGGCGTCATAGAGGACCGAGCTCATCGCTTCACCGCCACCTTCTTGCTCACCCAGCCGAGGATCAGCCCGGTCGGCAGCGTCAGACACACGAATCCGAACGCGAAGACCGCGGAGATCAGGACGAGCTGTGCCTCGTTCTCGATCATCTCCTTCATCAGCGTCGCCGCCTCGGCGACACCGATAGCGGCGGCCACCGTGGTGTTCTTCGTCAACGCGATCAGGACGTTCGCCAGGGGACCGACGACCGAACGGAACGCCTGCGGCAGCACGACCAGCGTCAGCACCTGCGTGAAGTTCAGGCCGATGGCACGCGCCGCCTCGGCCTGGCCGACGGGCACCGTGTTGATGCCGGACCGCAGCGCCTCACACACGAACGCCGACGTGTACACGATCAGACCGAGCACCGCGAGCCGGAAGTTCGTGGTGGCGATCTGGTCCGAGCCGAGGGTGACCTCGAACGTCTGGTTGAGGCCGAGCGACGTGAACAGAATGATCACGGTGAGCGGGATGTTCCGCACGATGTTGACGTAGGCGGTACCGAAACCGCGCATCAGAGGCACCGGACCGACCCGCATGGCGGCCAGCAGGGTTCCCCAGATCAGGGAGCCGACGGCGGAGAGGACGGTGAGCTGCACCGTCGTCCAGAAGGCTCCCCACAGGTCGTAACCTTCAAGAAAGTCAAACACGATCTCCCGCGCTTCCGCGTGTGTAGAGGGCTCTTTCGAGCAGGTGCGCCGCCCCTGAGGGCGGCGCACCTGTCACATCAGGACCTGCTTCACTTGACGATGTTGCCGATCTTCGGGGCGGGCTCGTTCTTGTACTCCGCCGGGCCGAAGTTGGCCGTCACTGCCTTCTCCCACGCACCGTCGGCGACCATCTTCTCGAGAGCCGTGTCGATCTTGGCCTTGAGGTCGCTGCCCTTCTTGACGCCGATGCCGTAGTTCTCGTTGGTCATCTTGAAACCACCGAGCTTGAACTTGCCCTTGAAGTTCTCCTGCGCGGCGTATCCGGCGAGGATCGAGTCGTCCGTGGTCAGCGCGTCGATGGCGCCGCTCTGCAGACCGGACAGGCACGCCGAGTACGCCGGGTACTGCTGCAGCTGGGCCTTGGGGGCGAGCTTGTCCTTGACGTTCTGCGCCGAGGTGGAGCCCGTCACCGAACACAGCTTCTTGCTGTTGAGGTCCTTCGGCGTCTTGATCGAGTCGTCGTCGGCGCGGACCAGGACATCCTGGTGGGCCAGGAGGTACGGACCGGCGAAGTCGACCTTCGCGGCGCGCTCGTCGTTGATCGAGTAGGAGGCGGCGATGAAGTCGACGTCACCACGCTGGAGCATGGTCTCGCGGTCGGCGCTCTTCGCTTCCTTCCACTGGATCTGGTTCGCGCTGTAGCCGAGCTGCTTGGCGACGTACGTCGCGACGTCGACATCGAAGCCCTCGTAACCCTGCGGCGTTTTCTGGCCGATGCCGGGCTGGTCGAACTTGATGCCGATGGTGATCTTCTTGCTGCCGCCGGAGCCGGTGTCGGCGCTGTCGCTGTCCTTGTCGTCCGAACCGCAAGCGGTGGCAGTGAGGGCGAGTGCGAGGACGGCGGCCGAGGCGGCGGTGACCTTGCGGAGCTTCATGGTGAACATCCTTTGAGTGGTGAAGATGTGCGATCCGTCGGTGGCGGGTGACGCAGGCCGTCAGTGGTGCAGGATCTTCGACAGGAAGTCCTTCGCCCGGTCGCTGCGGGGGTTGCTGAAGAACTGGTCCGGCACAGCCTCTTCGACGATGCGTCCGTCCGCCATGAAGACGACGCGGTTGGCGGCCGAACGGGCGAAACCCATCTCGTGTGTGACTACAACCATCGTCATCCCGTCACGCGCAAGCTGCTGCATGACTTCCAGGACCTCGTTGATCATCTCCGGGTCGAGAGCCGACGTCGGCTCGTCGAAGAGCATGACCTTGGGGTCCATCGCCAGCGCCCGCGCGATCGCGACACGCTGCTGCTGGCCGCCGGAGAGCTGGGCGGGGTACTTGTCCGCCTGAGTGGCGACACCCACCCGGTCGAGCAGCCCGCGGGCCTTCTCCTCCGCGGCCTTCTTGTCCGCCTTACGGACCTTGAGCTGTCCCAGCATCACGTTCTCGAGCACCGTCTTGTGCGCGAAGAGGTTGAAGGACTGGAAGACCATGCCGACATCGGCCCGCAGCCGGGCCAGTTCCTTGCCCTCCTCGGGCAGCGGCTTGCCGTCGATCGAGATGTCTCCCGAGTCGATCATCTCCAGGCGATTGATGGCGCGGCACAGGGTGGACTTTCCGGACCCGGAGGGCCCGATGACCACGACGACCTCACCACGCGCGATCGTCAGGTCGATGTCCTGGAGCACGTGCAACGCACCGAAGTGCTTGTTGACGTTCTTCAGTACGACCAGATCGTCGGCCGCGGGTACGGCGTCCTTGGTCACCGATACTTCGGTCATCGGCCTCTTGCTCCGTCCTCCTCGGTTGCGGAGGACAGTAGTGATGCCGCACGACCAGCGTCATTACATCTGAGGGGAAATTGAGCATAACGATCTGGTAGCAACCGGACACTCTTCGTGAAGGCCGCGGTGGGCACGTACCGGCTGCGTAACGGATGTCGGCCGCGCCCCGAACGTACTTGACGCCGTCAGCGTCATCGGACTGACTTCCAGGGGGCACGCGCGCGTGCCCCCGTCTATCCACCGAAAACGTACGACCGATGAACCGAAGGGGGCCGGGATGAGACTGCTCCTCGTCGAGGACGACAACCACGTGGCCGCCGCTCTGTCCGCGGTTCTCGCACGTCACGGCTTCGACGTCACCCACGCCCGCAGTGGCGAGGAGGCCCTCCAGGCGCTCGTTCCGGAAGGCGCCGGCTTCGGAGTGGTGCTCCTCGACCTCGGCCTGCCCGACCAGGACGGCTACGAGGTCTGCGGCAAGATCCGCAAGCGCACCAGCATCCCCGTGATCATGGTCACCGCGCGCGCCGACGTGCGCTCCCGGATCCACGGCCTCAACCTCGGCGCCGACGACTACGTGGTGAAGCCGTACGACACAGGGGAACTCCTCGCCCGTATCCACGCCGTCAGTCGGCGCAACGTCGCCGACGAGACCGCGGCCCCCGGCGAGACCGCACTGAACCTGGGCCCCGTACGGATCGAACTGCCCACCCGTCAGGTCAGCGTGGACGGTTCGGTTGTCCAACTGACCCGCAAGGAGTTCGACCTTCTCGCGCTCCTCGCCCAGCGTCCCGGCGTGGTGTTCCGGCGGGAACAGATCATCAGCGAGGTCTGGCGCACCAGTTGGGAGGGGACCGGCCGCACCCTGGAGGTGCACGTCGCGTCGCTGCGCTCCAAGCTGCGCATGCCGGCCCTGATCGAGACCGTGCGCGGCGTGGGGTACCGGCTCGTCGCGCCCGCCGCGTAGCGGGGCCAGGTGCGCGCACGTCTCCTCCCGCTGCTCATCGTCCTGATGGCGGCCGTACTGCTCGCCCTCGGCGTCCCCCTGGCCGTCAGCCTTGCGGCCGCCCAGCAGCAGAAGGTGGTCGTCGACCGGATCGACGACACGGCCCGCTTCGCGTCCCTCGCACAGTTCGTCACCGACCCGCCGAAGGGGTCCCGGGTCGAGTCCTCGGACGAGCGCCTCAACACGCTCGGCAGGGAACTCATCAAGTACAACGGGCTGTACGGCATCAAGGTCGGCGTGTTCTACCGCGACACCATCATGGCCAAGGCCCCGGTGGACTGGTACATCCCCGAGAAGGGCGAGGTCCGCGACGCCTTCGACGAGGCTTTCCAGAGCCGCCGCAGCCACGACCCGGCACAGGTCTGGCCGTGGGAGCGGGACCGTCTCGTCGTGGCGTCCCCCGTCATCCGGGACGGTGACGTCATCGCTGTCGTGGTCACCGACTCGCCCACCGGGCAGATGCGCTCGAAGATCCTGCGCGGCTGGCTCGTCATCGGCGCCGGTGAGATCGCCGCGATGCTCCTCGCGCTCAGTGCCGCGCTGCGCCTGACCGGCTGGGTACTGCGGCCCGTACGCGTCCTCGACGCCACCACCCACGACATCGCGACCGGCCGCCTGAAGTCCCGCGTCGCGGCCGCGGGCGGGCCGCCGGAACTCAGACGCCTGGCCCGGTCGTTCAACGAGATGGCCGACAACGTCGAGGACGTGCTGGAACAGCAGCGCGCCTTCGTCGCCGACGCCTCGCACCAGCTGCGCAACCCGCTGTCCGCCCTGCTGCTGCGCATCGAACTGCTCGCCCTGGAACTCCCCGAGGGCAACGAGGAGATCGCCTCCGTCCGCACCGAGGGCAAGCGCCTCGCGCAGGTCCTGGACGACCTCCTGGACCTCGCCCTCGCCGAACACGCCGAGGCGGACCTGCGGCTCACCGACATCGGCGAGCTGACCGCCGAGCGCGTGGCGTCCTGGTCGCCGGTCGCCGACGACAAGGGCGTACGACTCGTCGGGACCTGCCCCGCCACGACCGCGTGGGCCGACCCCGTCGCCCTCTCCAGCGCCCTGGACGCGGTGATCGACAACGCGCTGAAATTCACCCCCGAAGGAGAGTCCGTCGAGGTCGAGGTGGCCTCCAACGGCCAGGTCTCGACCATCGTCGTCACCGACCTCGGTCCCGGACTCAGCGACGAGGAACTCACCCGCGTCGGCGACCGCTTCTGGCGCAGCCCCGGCCACCAGAACGTCAAGGGCTCCGGCCTCGGCCTGTCCATCTCCCGGACCCTGCTCGCGGCGGGCGGCGGCGCCATCGCGTACGAGCACCACGAGCCGCACGGCCTGAAGGTGACGGTGAGTGTGCCGCGGACGGTGCCGGGAGCCTGAAACGGCCGCGCGAGCCGTGCTGAGCCGTGCCTGTGCCGCCGCCCCGGCCTGCCGCGGTACGAACCGCTACGGCTTGACCGAGCGGTAGTAGCGGCTCGCACCCTCGTCCAGGTCCAGCGGATCGGTGTAGATGGCGGTCCGCAGGTCCACACGCTGTGCCGCGTGCACCTTCTCGCCGATGCGGTCACGACTGTGGATCACCGTGCGGGTCATCCCCTCGGTCAGCTCCGTGTCCGTTCCCGCCCGGGTCACCAGCAGGTTCGCCACCGCCACCGTCTGCACGGACTCCCCGGACTGGGCACGGGGATAGGCATCCGCCGGCATGACGGCGGACCGGTAGTACTTGGCTTCCTGGCCTTGTTTGTGCAGCTCCTTCACGAGATCGGGGGTGATCTGGAGCAGCCTGATGTCGGACCTGTCCGAGAGGTCGCTCACGGCTTTCGTCGGGAGCCCGCCGGACCAGAAGAAGGCGTCGATCTTCTTCGATTCGAGCAGCTCCGGCATGTCTCCTATGCCGACGGACACCGGCTGGATGTCCTTGTCCAGGTCGAGGCCGGCCGCTTCCAGCACATGCTCGGCGATCAGCCGCACCCCGGAGCCGCGCGGCCCCACCGCGACCCGCTTGCCCTTAAGCTCCGCAATGGTCTCCACGGGGGAACTCTGGGGGACGATCACGTGCACGTAGTCGTCGTACAGCCGGGCGCAGCCGCGGAGCAGTTCAGCGCCCCGGCCGCCGTCCCGCTGGTACTTCGCCACCGCGTCGGCGGCCGCGATGGTGAAATCTGCCTGCCCGGTGGCGACCCGCTGCACGTTCTGCTGCGAGCCCACGCTTCCTTCGAGCTCCACCTTCAGACGAGGCATGTCCTTCGCGAGCGCCTCCTGCAGCAGCGTCCCGTACAGCTGGTACACGCCGGACGCCGACCCCGTACTGAAGGACACCGTCCCGCCCGGTGAGCTCTTGCCCAGGGGCAGCAGCCACCACAGGAGCAGCCCGAAGGCCACGAAGGCGGCGGCCGAACTTTGCAGGGCGCGGCGTCTGCCGATACGGGAAAGTGCCTGGAACATGCCGCGATCCTGCCAGCACATTGCCCACGATGACCAGGGCCGGGCCTCCGGGCGCGGGCGCCACGGCCCGCATACCACCGCACGAAAGGCGCCAGGGCAGGACGTACTCCGGGCACCGCCTACCCTTGTCGCATGAGCAGCAGCGACCGGAGCCCGGCAGTGGACCTGACGAGAACGTATGAAGTACGCACTTACGGATGTCAGATGAACGTCCACGACTCGGAACGGCTCTCCGGACTGCTCGAGGACGCCGGATACGTACGCGCGCCCGACGGCTCCGACGGTGACGCCGACGTCGTCGTCTTCAACACCTGCGCGGTGCGGGAGAACGCCGACAACCGTCTCTACGGGAACCTCGGCAGGCTCGCGCCGATGAAGACGAAGCGGCCCGGCATGCAGATCGCCGTCGGCGGCTGCCTCGCCCAGAAGGACCGCGACACCATCGTGAAGAAGGCGCCCTGGGTGGACGTCGTCTTCGGTACGCACAACATCGGCAAGCTGCCCGTCCTCCTGGAGCGCGCCCGCGTACAGGAAGAGGCGCAGGTCGAGATCGCCGAGTCGCTCGAAGCGTTCCCCTCGACGCTGCCGACCCGCCGCGAGAGCGCGTACGCGGCCTGGGTCTCCATTTCCGTCGGCTGCAACAACACGTGCACCTTCTGCATCGTCCCGGCGCTGCGCGGCAAGGAGAAGGACCGCAGGACCGGCGACATCCTCGCCGAGATCGAGGCCCTGGTCGGCGAGGGCGTCTCCGAGATCACGCTGCTCGGGCAGAACGTAAACGCTTACGGTTCCGACATCGGCGACCGCGAGGCCTTCAGCAAGCTCCTGCGGGCCTGCGGGAAGATCGAGGGCCTGGAGCGCGTCCGCTTCACCTCGCCGCACCCGCGCGACTTCACGGACGACGTCATCGCCGCGATGGCCGAGACACCGAACGTCATGCCGCAGCTTCACATGCCGATGCAGTCCGGTTCGGACACCGTCCTGAAGGCGATGCGCCGCTCGTACCGGCAGGAGCGCTACCTCGGGATCATCGACAAGGTCCGCGCCGCGATCCCGCACGCCGCGATCACCACCGACATCATCGTGGGCTTCCCCGGCGAGACCGAGGAGGACTTCGAGCAGACCCTGCACGCGGTCCGCGAGGCCCGCTTCGCGCAAGCGTTTACGTTCCAGTACTCCAAGCGCCCCGGCACCCCGGCGGCCACCATGGAGGGGCAGATCCCCAAGGCGGTCGTGCAGGCGCGCTACGAGCGTCTCGTCGCCCTCCAGGAGGAGATCTCCTGGGACGAGAACAAGAAGCAGGTCGGCCGCACCCTGGAGCTGATGGTCGCCGAGGGCGAGGGCCGCAAGGACGGCGCCACCCACCGCCTCTCCGGCCGCGCCGCCGACAACCGCCTGGTGCACTTCACCAAGCCCGACGAGGAGGTGCGCCCGGGTGACGTGGTAACGGTCGAGATCACGTACGCCGCCCCGCACCACCTGCTGGCGGAGGGCCCCACCCTGAAAGTGCGCCGCACGCGCGCGGGGGACGCCTGGGGCAAGCGCAACGCGGCCGAGGCCGTGAAGCCGGCGGGCGTCATGCTGGGGCTGCCGAAGATCGGGGCGCCGGAGCCGCTGCCGGTCGCCACGGGCAGCGGGTGCGGCTGCGACTGACACGGCTGCGACTGACCGCGTCACGGGCCGGGAAGGGGTCCCTCATGCCGTACAGCGTGGAGTTCACCGAGCGCGCCGCACGCGTCCGGGACAGCCTTCCCGCCGAGCGCCGGGAGGTGCTGGACCGCGGGCTGGCCATACTGGTGGCCGACCCGCGCCACAAGCTGTCGCATGCCGTGGGCGGCGACGAGTCGACCCGCGAGATAGCCCTCTCCCGGAACCTGTTCGTCGAGTACGTGATCAGCGACGGCAAGCTCGTGGTGCTCCTCCTCACGGTCATCGATCTCACGGATGTGTTGATCGAGGAGTGACGTCCGGCACGGCAGCGCGGGGCGGGGCGGGGCGCGGTGTGGTGTTGGGCAAGGCGTGGCGACGGGCTCCTCCGAGGAGTGACATCCGGCCGCCGAGGAGTGCCGTCCGGCCGTCGCGCGGGGCTACGCTGCCGATCATGCTTGTCGCCGCCGCCGTCTGTCCCTGCCCGCCCCTTCTCGTGCCCGACGTCGCCGCGGGCGCCGCGCCCGAACTGGACGCCGCGCGTGCCGCCTGCACGGACGCGCTGGGGGTACTGGCCGCCGCGCGGCCCGACCGGCTGGTTGTGGTCGGCCCCGCCGAGCAGAGCGGGCGTGGGCCGCATCCGGAGGGCGCCCGGGGCACGTTCCGTGGCTTCGGCGTGGATCTCGACGTCAGGCTGGGCCGGAACGGGGCCCGGACGCCGGAAGGCCCGGCAGCCGGATCCGAACCCGTCGAGGGCGCTGATCGTCCCCTGCCCCCCTCGCTCGCGGTCGCGGCCTGGCTGCTCGGTCGTACGGACTGGTCCGACGCCCCCGTCGAAGGTCTCGGCGTGGGGGAACCTCTCGCGGCCGAGCGGTGTATCCAAACCGGAAGGGAAATCGCCGCGCGGGCCGAGCGGGTGGCGCTGCTGGTGATGGGCGACGCCAGTGCGTGCCGCACGCTCAAGGCGCCCGGGTATCTGGACGACCGGGCGGCGGGCTTCGACGCGGAGGTGGCGCATGCGCTCGGGGCGGCCGACGTGGCCGCGCTTCAGGCGCTGGACGCGGAGCTGGCGTACGAGCTCAAGGCCTCCGGCCGCGCGCCTTGGCAGGTGCTCGCGGGCGCTGGCGAGGGCGCGGGGCTCGCGGGCGCGCTCCTGTACGAGGACGCGCCCTACGGGGTGGGGTACGTGGTGGCGGCCTGGTCGTAGGGCCTGGGGCGGGCACGGGGGTCGGGCTGGGCGTAGGGCCCGAGCTGGTCGGGTTGGTGTGCCCGGGCTGGCCGGTCCGAGGGCCCGGGACGGTCGGCCCGAGTGCCTGGGGGTGGTCGGTGCGGGCGCCTGGGGCGGTCGGGTGTAGTGCCCAGGCCGGCCGGTCTTGAGCGCCCGGGAGGGTCGGTCTGAGTCCGAGTGCCTGGGGCGGTCGGTCGTAGCGCCCGGGTCGGTCGTAGTGCCCGGCGTTTGCCCTGGCCCCGCTGCTCGTAGCGCCCGCGCGCGCCGGGTGCACGGGCACCGGGCGGGACATGCCCCCTGCAGGGGATTCGGTCAGCAGCGAAGCGCCAGGTGCAGGGCGTCAGGCGATGCCCAAGGCGTGGGCCGTGAGGCGCGGGCCATCAGGCGCGTGCCGTCCGTGGGCCGCCAACACCGCGGACGGCCCAGAGCCCAACGTGCTCCGAGGCCGTCCGCCGATGTGGTGTCGCTCAGGATGCCGAGGGCGGTGGTGCCGGGGGAGACGGGGGCGTCGCGCCACCGTCCGTGCCGTCATCCTCCTTGTGCGCGAGTCGGTCCAGGGCGCCCTTGGCCTTGCCCGTGCCCGTCTGGATCTTGTCGCTGTACTTGCCCTTGGTCTTCTCATCGGCCAGCTTCGCGGCCTTGTCGAGACCCTGCTCGATCTTGTCGATCTTTCCCCCGTGCTGCTGCGCGAGGTCGGAGACCTTCTCCCTGGCGGGCGCGAGCCTGGCCTTCACCTCGTCCAGGAGACCCATGGTTCACCTTCCCTCGCGGGACAGTTACTTGCGGGCGCCCTCGCCGGCCTCGCTGTCGGCCGCCTCCTCGGCGGACTGCTGCTTGGGGATCTCGACGCCCTCCGCCGCGGACTCGTCGGACTCCGCCGAGTCCGTCGCCTCTGCGGACGAGGTCTCGGTCTCGGCCTTCGCCGACCCCTTCTCCGCGTCCTCCGAGTCCTGCGCATCCGCCCCGGACTCGGCCGTCACAGCGCCGGCCTCGGCCTCGGCGGTCGACGCCTCCTCAGACCCCTTCGACTTAGGCCCATCTTTACGAAGAAGCCGTGCAAAAACTCCCATATCATCTCCATGCTCTACTCATGTGGGCGAAATTCCGCGTTGCCCGGTGCGTCCCATTGCGTCGCCCGGGTCACCGGCCCTCACGACCGGCGGCTGGAACCTCGCAACAGGCAACGACCTTGGCCCCGCGCCGTCACGTAGCTCGTTCGAGAAGAGGCCCCGAGGTTTGCGAGACTGTTGCGGTGAGTAGTCCTGCCCCCGCCCCGCGGGTCATCGCCGTCGTCGGTCCCACCGCGGCGGGAAAGTCCGATCTCGGCGTCCATCTGGCCCAGCGCCTGGGCGGCGAGGTCGTCAACGCCGACTCGATGCAGCTCTACCGGGGGATGGACGTCGGTACCGCCAAGCTGACGCCCGAGGAACAGGGCGGCATCCCGCACCACCTCCTGGACATCTGGGACGTGACAGTCACGGCGAGCGTCGCCGAGTACCAGCGCCTCGCCCGCGACCGCATCGACGCACTCCTCGCCGAGGGCCGCTGGCCGATCCTCGTCGGCGGCTCCGGGCTGTACGTCCGGGGGGCCGTCGACAACCTGGAGTTCCCCGGCACCGACCCCGAGGTGCGGGCCCGCCTGGAGGAGGAGCTCACCCTGCGTGGCTCGGGCGCCCTGCACGCCCGGCTGGCCGTCGCCGACCCCGAGGCCGCCCACGCGATCCTGCCCAGCAACGGCCGCCGGATCGTCCGTGCTCTTGAGGTCATCGAGATCACCGGGAAGCCCTTCACCGCCAACCTCCCCGGCCACGACTCCGTCTACGACACCGTGCAGATCGGCGTCGACGTGGCGCGCCCCGAGCTCGACGACCGCATCGCCCTGCGGGTGGACCGCATGTGGGAGGCCGGCCTTGTCGAGGAAGTGCGCGCACTGGAGGCGCAAGGGTTGCGCGAGGGGCGTACGGCGTCGCGTGCCCTCGGCTACCAGCAGGTGCTCGCGGCGCTCGCGGGGGAGTGCACGGAGGACGAGGCACGTGCCGAGACCGTACGTGCCACCAAGCGCTTCGCGCGCCGTCAGGATTCCTGGTTCAGACGCGATCCACGGGTGCATTGGCTGAGTGGGGCTGCGGCGGATCTCACAGAACTTCCGCAGCTCGCGCTGGCGTTGGTCGAACGACCGGTCACAGCCTGATCACGTCCTGGCATCGGGACGCTCCGGCCGTCATCCCGGTCTCCGAGGCCGTGCCATCATCGAGCTTCGATCGACCAAGTGGAGTCCGAGTTGGGAGGGCGCGTGGCGATGGAGGCCGGCCCTCGCGACACCGCACAAGGCGCGGAACAAGGCACCGCCACCGGCGGGGCGCACGACACCGCACAGGAGCAGCAGGACCCCGATGAGGACCGACTGAGCCCGGACGGGCCCGACGAGATCGCCGGCGGGGTCACCGCCGACGGTCCCGAGCCCGACGAGATGTTCCCCGGGCCCGAGGTCGAGGTCGAGCTTCGCCCGCAGCGCCGCATGCGCATCTGGCAGCTCGCACCCATCGTGAGCCTCGCCGCACTCGGCTCCCTGATGTTCGCCTTCCCGCTCGCCTTCGACTTCGGCGACAGCGGGGCCATGATCGCCATGCTCGGCCTGCTGATCTGCTCATGTGCCGCCGGCTGGGGCATGATGGCCGCCCGCCGCGTGGGTTACACGTGGCCCGGCCTCCCGCAGCGCGGCTCCGGCCGCCGCCCGGACTGGCGGGTCGCCATCGCGTACGCCGTGGTCGTCGCCGCGGTCGTGGTGCTCGCCGTGTGGCGAGTGGCCCGGCTGCGCTGAGCCCCCTGGGGCCTGCCCTGCGTGTGCGGTCCTGCCCGAGGTCCGGTGTGGTCCGGCTGCCGGACCGCTCGGCCGGGTTGTCGTACCGACCCCTTACGATCGAGGAATGAGCACGCGGATCGCCTTCCTCAAGGGGCACGGGACCGAGAACGACTTCGTGATCATCCCCGACCCCGAGAACGTCATCGACCTGTCCCCGGCCGCCGTCGCCGCCCTGTGCGACCGCCGCGCGGGCATCGGCGGGGACGGTCTGCTGCACGTCGTGCGGTCCGCCGCGCACCCCGAGGCACGGGCGATGGCGGCCGAAGCGGAATGGTTCATGGACTACCGCAACGGCGACGGCTCGGTCGCGGAGATGTGCGGCAACGGAGTGCGTGTGTTCGCCCACTATCTCCAGCGCGCCGGTCATGTGGCCGAAGGTGACATCGCCGTCGCCACGCGCGGAGGCGTCAAGACGGTGCACATCGCCAAGGAGGGCGACATCACCGTCGGCATGGGCAAGGCGCTCCTCCCCGAAGGGGACGTCACCGTGAGCGTCGGCGAGCGCAGCTGGCCCGCGCGCAACGTCAACATGGGCAACCCCCACGCCGTCGCCTTCGTGGAGGACCTCGACCACGCCGGAGATCTGTACACCGCGCCGCCGTTCAGCCCCGCCTCCGCGTACCCGGACGGCGTGAACGTCGAGTTCGTCGTCGACCGTGGTCTTCGTCACGTCGCTCTGCGTGTCCATGAGCGCGGCTCCGGAGAGACCCGCTCGTGCGGCACGGGCGCGTGCGCCGTGGCCGTGGCGACGGCGCGCAGGGACGGCGCCGACCCAGCGGTGACCGGCACACCGGCGACGTACACGGTCGATGTGCCCGGCGGGCGCCTGGTGATCACCGAGCGGCCCGACGGCGAGATCGAGATGACCGGGCCCGCGGTGATCGTCGCAGAGGGTGAGATCGACGCCGGATGGCTCGAAACCGCGACCCCCTGAACCTTCGCTCGAATGGGTGATCCGTTTCACGCTCGGCGAGAGGCGGTCAGCCGGGCGTGGTGGGCTCGGTAGCATCAAGCACCGGCCCGGACGGGGGAACGACGCCATCCCCAGAGCCGCGCAGTACGCCATGGGGCACCCCGTCCGCCGGTCCACGCAGCCGGAGGTGCCCATGAGTGCGGAGGCCACGAACCCCGCGACGCCCGGCCCCATGACGCCCGGGGCACAGCGCAGGAGAAGCC
>NZ_JAPWHT010000152.1:0-21247 GCF_027270795.1 Streptomyces sp. ActVer | reverse complement strand
CCACACTGCAGGCCCATCACAGACGGTGACCAACCGTCAGGCCGTCACCGTCACACCCCCACTAAATTCGAAGACCCCGCAAAGCTCGCCGAGCCCCTAGCCGAGAACGAAGCCAGGATCCACGCCACATGCACCGAGTAGCTCGTCCGCAAGGAGTGCCTGTGCTACGAATCATGAGGCGTGGAGGATTGGAAGATGGGCTGGATAGTGTCGAGGTACGCCGACGAGGAAGGCAGGCCAGTTGCATGGCGGACGAGATCGTTGTCGCACAGACGACCATCGACGACGAGGACAAAGCGATGGTCCTGGCGCGAGGCGCAGTCGAGAACCATCTAGCCGCCGGCGCCCACATTGACCCGCCGTTGACCGCGGTCTACTGGTGGAAGGGAAGGATCGAAACCACCCGCGAATGGCGGATCTCATATAAGACGTCCTCCGATCTTCTGCCGGAGCTTGAGACTTGGGTGGCCCAGGAACACACCTATGAGGTTCCGGAGTGGGTCGTCCTGCCAATTGTTGGCGGGTCCGACGCCTACCTGTCGTGGGTGGTCGACGAATCGACCGCAAAGTAAGCCGGAGGATGAGCGTCCGGTTGCTTTTGACGACGCCGGGTTGTTCGCCGACCGGGCCGACGTCCGCGTCTGAGCCACGGCATCGGGCGGCAATGCGGCCTCCCATTTTGCTAACCCCAGGGTTCGGAAGGAGTCCTACACCGGCGTGGCGGACTGCCACTCTCGATCGAGGATCGCGTGCACTACGGAGTCCCGCCATCTGCCAGCTTTCAAAACGTGCTCGCGGATCACTCCTTCCTCAACCATCCCGACAGCCGCCATCGTCTTGGCCGAAGCGTCGTTAAGAGGAGACCGCGCTCCCCAAATGCGGTGAAGGCCCAAATCGTCGAAGCCGACGCTGAGCAGCAACCGCACCATCTCCACGCCGTATCCGACGCCCCAGGCATCTGGACGCAGCGCGAAGCCCGTGGTGGCTGCTCGCTGCTGATGCGGATCGGCAGCGAGACGGCCGAACCCGATCAGCTCGTTCGTGTCCCGTTCGATGACGGCGAGAGCGTATTCGATGCGCGGAGTCGCCTTCCCCGAGGCGATCGACCTGGCCACCATCTGGGTCACCTCTTCACGGCTACGCTGTTCGAAC
This sequence comes from Streptomyces sp. ActVer, assembly GCF_027270795.1. Taxonomy (NCBI): domain Bacteria; kingdom Bacillati; phylum Actinomycetota; class Actinomycetes; order Kitasatosporales; family Streptomycetaceae; genus Streptomyces; species Streptomyces sp. ActVer. The sequence goes on along the minus strand of NZ_JAPWHT010000152.1, from coordinate 20,095 downwards.
GACAGGTGCTCCGTAGCTTCGGGGCTGCCGTAGATGGCCAGCACCGCATCCACGTCCTCAAGGGCGAGTTCACGCACAGCAAGGCGTGGGCCAGAACGTCCGACCGGATGCATGGAATACATCACATGATCCCTTTCCAGCTCCAGGGACGCGGCTCGGCACGGCCGCGCAGGCAGTCGACGCGGTACTGTGCCTCGGCTTGCCACACCGGGCGCGTTGCGGCGTGCTGGGCCGCATAGGTGGTCATGCGCAACTCACGGGCTCCAGCGAGGAGGTCATACCCCTCCCACTGTGTGACGTCCATGCCGTACGCAGCACAGAACTCGGCATACTCCGCTGCGGTGACAGTACCGGTCGTGGACACCTTGACCGCGATCGAGACCAGATCCCATTCTGGCGGCCCGACGGAGGCCCGCTCGAAGTCCAGCAGTACCGGCCCGTCCGTCGTACGTACGACGTTGCCCACCCACGCATCACCGTGTACGACACACTCGGGCAGGCCCTGGGGCCGGCGCTCCCACTGCTCGCGAAGTTCCGCATGCCGGTCCCGCAACCAGGCGCGATCGTCCTCCGACAGCGACGTGGCCGCCTGGATCCGCTCAGACACCCGGACGAACGGGTCCAGCCGGTCGAGCGGCAGGTCCGGCACCGGCAATGGGTGAAGTTGCTTCAGCAGCGTCACGACGTCCATGACGTTGGCGATCTCGTGCGGCGGGAGCTCGGCCCAAAAGGTCACGGGCTGGCCTCCGGCCTCGATGGGCTGCTCAAACGGCAACGCTCGCACGGCCGACACTCCATTGTCGGCGAGCCACCGGGCCACGAGGACCTCACGCAAGGCTGCCTTCCACTGGCCAGCGCGGGCGATACGGACGATTACATTGCTGGCGAGACGCCAGATCTCATTCTCGGCGAGGCGGACAGGCTCGGCGCCTGCGGGGTCGAAGTCTGCAAGAGCGCAGGCTTCTTCTAATACGGCACGGGCGGGTACAGCCGAGATCGTCATATCAGCAAGGTAGTCGTGAACCGCTTGTGCTGGTGAGGGTTGCAACGCCTGACCAGCCTGGCGCCGGACTGCCTACTCGCCCTTGGGCTCGCCTGCGGCCAGCCTCGGGCCGATCCGGGCACACCGAGCGGCGTAAGCCTGAAGATGCAGACTCTCGAATTCGGCTCGGTCCCAGTGCTCTGGCCGCACCTCCCCGTCCGGCCAGATGTACGCCAACCCGTTGCCGCCGGTCGAGAGAGCCACCTCCCGCAACTCGTACCGGTTGTCCTCGAACGAGTCGAGCAACGTCCATTCCTGGTCGGTCAGGTCGGTGAGCAAGAGGCCGGCCGCGGCGGTTCCGGGCGCGGCAACGAGTCCGGGATAGACCCGGCCTTCGAGCACGGCAGCGCGCCACCCCGGTGCGGAAGCAAGAATGTAGGCCGGTACTCGCCCCAACAGAGCTTCGAGGACGACAGCGAACTGAAGCGTGCCGTAAACGAAGAGCTCGCCAGGCGCATCGGAGAGGCGATCGAGACGGCTGGAAGGCTGGACCAAGGTCATGCCTGCAAGGTAGTCGTGATCCGGCGGCACGGGTATGCCGTCTCCTTCATGTGACAACGGAGGTGGCACGGTGAACCGGCCGCGCGTGGTTCGCTCGGGATGGGCGTCCCGTCCGGGAAGCCGCGCACAGCATGGCCAGCCGCTGGGCGGTACAGCTACAGGGTCTCACCGGGGATGGACAGGTACATCTCGCGGAGCGCGCTCAGCACAGGGTGAACAGTCGGCAGTTCCTTGTCGTCGATCGCCGACAGGGCGCGTACCCCGATGCTGGTGTTCGTCGCAAAGACCGCCGCCATACGCTTGGCCTGGTCGATGGTGACGGGGACAGTGCGGTGCTCAACGCCGTTGGCGTTCTTCTGAAGCAGGGCCATCGTCACACCGGGCAGCACGGGGGCCTGCGGCCACACCACAGTCCCGTTGCCATCGATGAAGGCAGCGTTCCAGGTGCCGCCCTCGCTCACGAGACCGTCGCGGCCGACGAACAGCGCGTCGCCGAACCCCGCGCGCTGCGCTGTCCCACGGGCGTGCAGGGCACCGAAGAGACCGACGTGCTTCACCTCCGGCAGGTCGCGCTCGTACGGCACGCTCATGGCGCGCAGCGGTTCCGGGGGCAGAGCGCCGGCACCCCGCACGGACACCATGATGTGCGGCTCGTCAGCGTTGGCCGGGTGCCCCATCTCCACCTTTGGGTCGTAGATCGTGACGCGGACGACGCACGGGCTGCTCTGCCCCTCCAGGGCCCGGCGGACGTACTCGCGAACGAGCGTGGTGTCCAGATCCGCGCCCCACACGGTCTTGCAATCCCGTACGAGCCGTTCCATGTGCAGGGAGAGGCCCCGGATGGTGCCATCGCCATCGATGCGCATAGACGTGAAGTGACCGAAGTTGGTCAGGGCCAGGGGGAGCAAGTCGTCTGCGGACACCGGCTTTCCATCAAGAGTTGCCATGCGGCCCAGCATGTCAGGACCGTCCGCTGCTGCGGCAACCCCGGTCACTCGCCGTCTCCGAGCTCGTCACCAACGCCGTCGAGCACCGGACCGGAGACGTGGGCCCCCGGGTCCACCACCACGGACAGCGAGTTGCGGATCGAGGTCACTGACGACGTCCCGACCCCAGCCGATCTGCGCTCCTCATCACTCCTTCTCTGCCCAGTAGCTCTCCAGCATCTCGCCAGGCCACGCGGGCTCGTGAACCGGGCCGCGCGGACCCATCTCGATGAAGAACGGAGACAGGTCGTAAATCTTGGTGCCGACCACGGCGTCCAGGTCGGTCACCCGCAGACGGAGGCCGTCGACTCCCAACAGGCGGGGGAATGACTGTGCGAGCTGATTGGGGCGCCGGTGGTTGCGGTGTGCGAAGGTGCCTGTTGCCGGCCATTGCGGGTTTCCGCGCGGGCTGCGAGCGTGGTACTCGACGTCGCTCGGGGACGCTTGGTCGAAGTGCCAAACGACCACCAGATGAGAGAACTCTTCCAGCCCCTGCACAGAGTCGAGCGGAAACTCATCCTCATCGAGCTGAATTACCGACTCGACGCCACCCCAATAGTCATCGGCGACCTCCGTACGGCCCGCGACAACCTCCCCGATCGGCTTGATCTCCAAAGCCATGGCCCAGCCTTTCGACTCCGTCTCAACGACACTTGCGATCAATCTACTTGGGCCAGATATGCGGACGCACGGGCATCGAGTACGCCCACCGCGGGGATGCCGCGCTTCCGGTAGGGCGACAGAAGTCGTCGCATCTCGACGACCCTCTGCCGCGCACGGCCGGAGTAGATCCCGTCCTCCATCGCGTCCAGGACACTGGTCCATGTCGCGCAGGCTTCTTCGACGCCACCTTGTGCGATTTGCGTCGCGCCCATGTACCCGAGGGTCACCGCGTGCGTCCGCCGGAACGCAGTTCCACGCGTGCGCACGGAGCGCCGGAACTCCTTGATCGACCTCTGGTGATCACCGAGATCCCGCAGCGTGCATGCGGTCTCGTGTGCCAACGACGCCTCACCGAAGAAGAACGTGCGGTCCGGCTCCCTGATGCCGTCATGGGCGTTCGACAGATTGTCCTCCGCTCGCAGCAGGGCCCGGACCGCCTCTTGGTTGTGGTCATTCGCAGCGAGAGTCCGCGCGTGCACTACACCCAAGAGAGCACGTTCCCGGGGCGTGGCGGCTGCGTACCGCTCGCCGTGCACCGAAGCCTGCGCGATCTGAAGGGCTTCTCGTCGGAAACCAAGGTCGAGTGCCTGGTGCGCCATGGCCCGCAGTATGTGTCCGATCAGGGGTGCGTCGCCGGAGCGCGCTGCCAGCTTCACCGCGGCATTGAAGCGCTGGAGCGCGATCGCATGCTCGCTGTTGTCGAAGGCCATCCAACCCGATAGATACGCCAGTTCGGCGGAGGCCGCGAACATGGCACGTCGGGTCTCATCGTCAGCGAACCTGCCCCGGAGGAAGTTGTGGGCCTCATTCCGCAGGTACTCGTCGACCGCGCGCCGGCCGTGCCCGCCGCCACGCCGCTGGTCCATGCGCGAGAACGCTAGGGTCAGCTCCCGTACGGTCTCGACGTCTCCCCGGCCGACGCGCTTGCCCGTCGACGGCTCTTCGGCTGGTGGCCGCGACATGGCGTCCCACCACGTCTCGTCCGGCAGGATCAGGGCCGCCGCGGAGTACACTCCGCCTGCCACCAGGCGGCGCCGGTCCGGGTCCACGCCACTCCCTATGTCGTTCAGCGTGATCAACGGATCGACGCGCCAGTCCAGCGCCCCCTGCGCTGGTGAGGTGGAAGCTGCGAACCCGATCTCTTGTGGCGTGATCTCACGCTTCAAGCGGCGGGACAGCGCCTGGCACAAGATAACCGGTGCGATTCCCGTCGGCTGGGTGCCTCCCACCCACATGCTCACGTGGGAGCGCCCGATCTTGGAGTTTTCCCGGACCTCGCCTTTCAGTGTCTCCTCGGCGACTCGGTTGTACGCCGCGGCAGCCTGGGCCCGTGACCAGTGAGCTTCCTCCAGCAGTGCGGCTAGCTTCTCGTTCCGCTCGCGCGCCATCCTTGCGCCCCCACCAGTGAACTCGATCTTTGACCACGTTGACCGACCTGCGCTCGCTGGAAGCCCAAGGCCAGCCACAGCTCCAACGCTAGACTCAACTAGCCGCCCACGTTCGACATGTGGCAGAAAGTCACCTCACGGGGCAACCTCTGGTCATTCAAGGCGGCCGGGCTCAGGTCGGTGGGAGAGGAGCCGGGCGCGGCCCTCTTGATGTCTCAGGTCGGACGCTTGACCATGACGGCGTACAGCGGGGAGTCGTCGGACGGTTTGGCCTCGTCCTGCTTCTCATAGCCCCACTGCTCGTACAGAGCCTGCGCACGCGCTCGCCAGAACACGGCAAACCATCGAGGCCACGGGCACCAGAGCGCCCGAGGTCGTGAGCTGGATCGAGGAGTCCCGTCGATGGACGTTCGGATGCGTGGAGTCGACGAGGAACACTCTACGGCGGAGGTCCTTGCCACCGTGAGCTGATAACTACGCTTGCCCTCATGGCGACTAACAGCGTGAGCGTTCGCACCCTTGACGGCCTGCACCTGGCGGGCACCCTTGTACGTCCCCAGAAACCGACACCGTCGGCCGTGGTGCTTGTGCACGGCGGAGGCGTCACCCGTGAAGAAGGCGGCTTCTTCACGCGGCTTGCAGGCGGCCTTGCTGACGCCGGTATCGCCTCACTCCGGTTTGACCTACGCGGCCATGGCGAGAGTGAAGGACGGCAGGAAGAGCTAACGCTCTCGACAATCCTCAACGACATTCGCATCATGCTTGCGCACGTCCACAAAGCGACTCAGGCCGAACAAATCACGTTGCTAGGCGCGAGTTTCGGCGGCGGTATCTGCGCCTACTACGCCGCAAAGCGGCCGAACGAAGTTACTCGGCTCGTGCTGTTCAATCCTCAGCTGGACTACAAGCGGCGGACTATCGACAGTCGGCCGTATTGGACAGATGACGTCATCAGCGAGGAAGCCGCCCAGGAACTCAACGAGCGCGGCGCACTTCAGTTCACGCCAACGCTCCGCCACGGGCGGCCCATTCTCAACGAGGTGTTTTGGCTTAATCCCCATGAAGCACTCGGGGAGGTTCAAGCACCAACTCTCATCGTGCACGGCACGGCTGACACGCTCGTTCCGTACGAGTCCTCGCGCGTTGCTGTCGAGCAGTTCACGGCACCGGTTGAGCTCGTGCCCGTTGAGGGCTCGCAGCACGGTTTCGCTGTCCATGATGACCCGCAATACTTGAACCCCAAGAGCCAGGGATACCAAGCCTTCGTCATCCGCACCGTGATCGAGTGGCTCAGGCAGTAAGCAACTCACGGAATTCGCGAACCGCAGGCCGGCTACGCCACCTATCAAGGGTCAGAAGTACCTCCCCGAGGACGCGCACTGTGCGCTCTGACTTCACTTCGCGCGCCACTTCGGCCGACTCCTTGCCGACCTTCGCGGCTTCATCAGGCTCACCGCTGAGCGCCAATGCTGCCGCCCGTCGTGCATTGAAAAAGCCCGTGTCGCGGCGGGAGAGGCTACCCGTGCTCAGTACGTCGCTGAAGAGATCGACGGCGAGACTCGGCTTACCGGCCTCGGTGTAGGTAATTGCATCGCGGAGCAGGCGCGTGTGCCCCGTGAAGTACGCCCCGAGACTGTTTGGCTCCTCCTCGGGAACGCTGGCCAAGAGGTTTTGTGCCGTGTCCAGTTTGCCGCGCACCACGTCGAGCGGGTCCCCGACCATGGCGCGGCCTAGCGCTTCTTGCTGCGTAACTTCGGCCCGGACACGGACCGGCAGCTGCCAGCGGGCATTGCTGGCAGCTTCGGCAAGCGTCAGCATGCGCAGGGCATCACGCTCGTCGTACGCCATCTGTGACTTTTTGAGAAGTACGTAGCCCTGCATGGCTGCGTTGTCCGCTTCCTGCGCCCACTCCATTGCGCGGTCATACCAGAAGACGGCCGCCTGCGGCTGTTGAATGTCTCGGTACAGCCATCCGGTGAACTCTGCACCTTCCGCACCGACGGCGAGGAGTTCACGGCGCACACGCGGCGTCACGTCCCGAGCATGGCCCTCAATCGCACCCAATATGCCGAGCATAGCCGGCAACGTCTTCTTCGGGCCGAGCGCCCCGTCGTCGCGCTTGGCTTGTTCGAGTTGGCGACGGAAGTAGCTAACGACCGGCCCGTCGAGGTAGCGGGCATCGTCCAGCGCAGCCGCAATGTGCTCTAGCTCTTCCAGCCCGAGGCCAGGCAGCGCGGCGGCTGCTACGCCAGTCCTGAGCAAGTCGCGGCGGTTTATGGGGCTCATGGGGTCTCGCTTGCGTGCGTCCGTGGCGGTGCTGTCCGCCGAGTGACCAAGTAGCGTGCCCAAACCGCTCGCTGCAAGGGTCTCAGCGTTTACCGGCACCAGGACTGTCCGGCCGTGGATAACGATCGGCAGCATCACGCCGACCTGCGGAGCCTCTTTCTGAGCGGACGACGTTTCTTCGGGTGGTGGCACTACAGGAACAGCCTCGGTAGAAACTTCCTGCATTGACCTGGGCAACTTGAACCACAGTAGGTCTGCCGGAATCCGCAGGCTATGCGCCCACCTCATGAGTTTGCTGAGGTCTTGCGGAGGTTTGCCGCTCTCAATACGGCTTAGTTGCGCCTGATTGAGTCCGAGCCATACCGCCATGGCTTCTTGCGAGAGCACACGGCCATGCCACGGATGCGTGCGATAGGCGTAGAACACCCGGCCCATGTGCCAACTACTCAGCGCTTCACGCATGGTGGGCCGCTGCCAGAACTCCGGGGGCACAACGGGCGGGGAGGCCACAGCATGAGCCCGGTCCTTACGGAGGCAGAGGGCGCACCGGTTCGCGTAATTGTCCCGTGCCAACCGCGTGCCACAGGCGCAGTGCCGAACCTGCCCAGTTGCCATGTGCCGTACCCCGCTCGTCTGGCGCTCCGCTCTGGGAGCCCAAGCCTAGAGACGCTAGATGTCCGCTGTCCGGCGGTCCATGCGTCTCATGCATACCCGCTCATACAACGACGCAATGACGCAAGAGGGTTCGCGGCCCTCATGCTCCTAACCGTGCTTCGCCCAGCAATCGACAGCAAGGGAGCACCACCATGGACCCGGGAACCCGTCGTCAATCGACGGGAGTTGGCCGCGCAGACCGCTGTGCACTGGATCCATGCCAAACGCACAACGTTGACGAGGCAGCGGCCATGCGTGCCCATCCCGCGCGCACCACGCCACCCGCTGCGTCGATGTCCGCAGACGATCTTTGACCACCTTGACCACCTCCGATCTCTTGACCCCATTCCAGTCACCGGGATTAGGCGGTTCGCTCTTGTAGGCCGGCTACTCGACGAGCGGGAGCACCCCCACATGAACTCCTCTACTGGCAGATCCACTGTCTCGAGCGCCGTACTGCTGGGCGGCGTCGGCCCGCAGTGGCACGGTGGGACCGGCCCCCGATGAGCGCCGCCACGGCCGTCGCCATGGTCGCAGCAGAACTCGTGCACCAAACCGCCCTCGGTTTCGCGGTGGCCTTCACCCCGGACAAGGCCCGAGTCGGACGCATGCGGCGGATCACCGCCGCCCACTTGCGGCTGTGGAGAGTACCTGGGCCGACCGCGGAGAACATTGTGCTCGCCGTCTCCGAGCTTGTCGCCAATGCCATCGAACACGGCTGCGGAGACATCGAGTTGACGGTCCTCTACTCCTGCGGAGAGGTACGGGTCGAAGTCACAGACGGCAACCCGGCGCCAGCCAAGCTCACCGTTGCGGACGACGAAGATGTCTCCGGCCGCGGGCTGTTCCTCGTTGCCGTCCTCGCACAGGACTGGGGCGTCAGCGCCGACGGCAGGTCGACGTGGTGCGTCTTCGGCGTTCCTACGAGGAGGTCGTGATGATCGCAGTCACGCGAGAAGCTGCCTCAGGACTAAGCCGGCGATGCTCCACCGAAGTAGTGAGTCCACTACCTGCATCGCCGTCCCCTCCCGAGATTTCAGGGTCGTCTGGGGGAGCGACGGAACGACCCAGCCGCAACGGCTCACCGTTGTTGGGTCGTTCGGCCCTGATGGTTGTGCAACCAGTGGGACGTCCCAGGACGTCCCGACCGGGTCCTGCGGCGCGGTACCGGTGTCTGCGGGCCCCTTGGACGATGCCCATGTAGCACGCTGCGCCGTGCTTCACCCGGACGAACCGCCCTTGTCGGCGAGTGGCGGCTCGAAATGCCTCGGCGGCTCCTCCTTGAGGGCCGCCGAGGTGACACCCCGATCGCTAACTTCGTATTCGATTAGTGGAGTTACCCTTATGCCTCGCACCACGGCCTCGGCCCACCCAGTCGGCAGTGGGCAGGTGGACGGCGTGTCCTGGCCGGAGGGCTCATTCAGGGAACTGAGCCTTGACCTGAGGACCGTTGTATCGACCCTCACACCTGGACCATCGCCTGTCGGGGTGCAGGAGACCCTTCACCGCGAAGTGACCAGACTGGTCTTCGCCGAGACTGCCTCCGTCAGCGAAGACCCGGACGAACGACACGTCCAACTGCTCCTCATGCGCGGTCACTTGATGCGACTACTCGGAGCAGTCGTTCCTGTCGATGCCAACGAGCCTCCTCTGGAAGACGCTCGATTGGTCATACGCGTGCGTGCGCTACTCGACGAAGAGATTCCCGGCGACACCGTGCGTGCGGCGTCCCTGCACCGGCGGATGTCCGAGGTCGGGCGGGAGCTGCTCGCCGTCTTTCCTGCTGTCGACGCCTCTGCCGACATGGTCGACGGCTGGGGCAGGATTGTGTGCGCCGGGTTCGATTCGACGCGTATCCGCGAAGCCATTCGTGCGGCGAAGTCCTGGGAGCACGGGGGGGTGTACCCGCATCCGCACACCCTCGCGGCGGTCACGCGAGCGCTCAGCGGCTACGTCACGACGCTCGTCCCCTACGTCTCGATCCACTTGGAATCGCTCGCCGCCGGGAGTCGCGGGTGGTCCGCATGCGGTGAGGCGATCGAACGCTCGCAGGAGGCCCGCGACGTCGCTCCGGGAGAGGGGCTCAAGGCGGCGAGGGAGCACGCATACCGTCTCGCCGTCCACACCGAGACCCTGGTGCGCTACGCCGAACAGGACTGCGAGCGGGACGGTGCATGACATGACCGGGTCCTATCGCGCGGCGCCTCCTCAGCGGATTCACCGTGTTCCGGCCGCCCCACCGAATTCGGGCTCACCCCGCAAAGACGAGCCGGCCCCAGGGCGCGTTCGACGTGGCTGGCGACAGGCTCGCGAGCACCGGGGCACCGTCCTCCTCGCTACCGCCATCAGCCTGCCCACCGTCTACGTCCTCGCCGAACTCGCCCTGCAGCTCTACGGCGGTTCGTAGCTCACGCCCCAACCAGCCGACCAGCGAAGTGGGCCGGCCCCGATAAGACGACGACTGTGCCAGAACACCAAAGGAGTACGACCATGCCGGCCCCGGACGAGACCATCTCGCCACCGCTCTCCCCTCAGGAGCGGGAGGCTCTGCTGGGCATCTCTCAGGGAAAGACGACCGCAGAGACGGCCTGCGACATGGGAGTGTCCGACAGCACGGTCAAGACGTACATCCTCCGGATCGGCGGAAAGCTCGGAACTTCCGAGCGGGCGAGCATGGTGGACCTCGCCTACCGTCGCGGGCACTTGGACGTCCCCGGGCCTGTGGACTACGCCGTCGAGCTGCCCAAGGAGCAGCGCACCGTCCTGGCCGGGCTCGCCGGCGGACAGACCGTCCAGGAGATCGCGGCCAGCGAGAAGCGTCCGCTGGACGACGTGCGCAAGGACGCTCGACGCCTGCTGCGGGCGCTGGGTGCTGCCTCGGCCGCACACGCGGTCACGCGAGGATGGCAGTTCCGTCTCCTGGGCCCCGCCATCGACCGTCAAAACTCCGGAGACGTCGTCGCCATGGCAGGACAGGCATGAACGCCCGCGTCGAGGCCGGCAGCCTGCGACCGGGCAGTGGCCACGTTCACCAGCACGCGGGGGACGCGTTCACCTGCGACCGGCGGCAGGACTTCGTGCCCCACGTGATCCGGACGCACCGAGGTGGTCGCTGGCGCCGGGTGGACAGGAGCAAGAACGTCGGCGAGTGGGCGAAGTTCGTCCATCGCTCCGAGATGCTCGTGTTCGACGTCGACGACGGTGGGGAGGGCGGCCCGGGCATCGTCACGGGAGTGATCCCGTCCAAAGAAGACGCCGCGGCGCGCCTGGCCGCGCTCGCTCCCGTACCGGGGACGTCCGTTGCCGAGATCGGAACGGACTGCGGCTGGACGGCAGCCTTGTTGGACCACCGCCTCCAGGGCGGCCAGGTGGTGACGGTCGCGGACACAGAACGTCTTGCCGAGATCGCCCGGCAGCGTCTACGCCCCTACCCGCGGGTTCGGGTGGTCAGCGGGTCTGAGGCTGGGGTCTTGGGATCGGCGGGTTCGTTCCACGGGCTCCTGTGCCATCGTGCGGTACGCCGTGTGCCGTGGGAGTGGGTCACCCGGGTTCGTCCGGGTGGCCGACTGTGTCTGCCGGTCCGTACCGCGCTGGGCGGATCCAGCACGCTGCTCGTCCTGACCGTGGCGCGGGACGGGGCCTCGGCCAGTGGCCGTTTCCACGCCGGACCGGCTCCGCAGACCGTGTGGCTGCGCGAGCACCGCCCTGGTGAGGGCACCTCCGTCGAGTCGCAGGGCAGCCCGAGGGCGTCGGAAGCCCTGGACGCGAGGGGGGCGCACGTACGGTCGGCGGCCCGGTTGTTCGCCGGCCTGCTTCGCCCTGACCTTCGGTTGCAGGTCGTGCGCGGCGTTGCGCAGCTCGAAGGCGACGTTGCCGACCGCCTGCGTATTCATGACCACCAGGCGTCTCGGGCGGTGGTCTTCCTCCACTCCCCCCGCATCTACGAGTGGGGGCCGCGCGATCTCGGCTCCGATCTGTTCGACGCGTTCGGTCAGTGGCACGCGGCCGGAGAACCAGAGATTGAGCAGCTGGGCGTGACGATCACGGAGACCGAACACACTCTGTGGCTCGGTGCACCGGGCGGTCCGTCGTGGCGTCTGCCCGAACTCCACACGACCACTAACGAGGTGGAGCGGCATGCGACCTGATCATCCGATGCTCCTCCACCCCTCCGCAGCGATCGCCGAGTTGCAGGCACGTCCGTCTAGCGCCCGGATGCAGAACTACCTGCTCGGCGGGCGAGACCACTACATCGTCGACCGTGACGGGGCCCGTCGGGCGGCCGACCGCATGCCGTTCCTGGAGAGCGCCGTGCGCCACGAGCGCATGTACGTGCTCCTGATGGTGCAGGCCCTGGCCATCGCGGGCATCCGGCAGCTGGTCGACTTCGGCTGTGGCCTTCCCTACGGCCCCACGCCGGTGGATGTCCTGACCCGCATTCATCCCGATGCCCGCGCCGTGTGCATCGACAACGACGTGCTGGTGCACACCCACGCCGACGCAATGATGACGGGCAAGGCGCTCGCTGTCGTCGAGAGCCTGTGCGCCGACGTACGCGACCCCGAGTCGGTTCTCGCTTCCAGAGAAATCCTGGAGACGATCAACTGGCGAGAACCGGTCATCCTTCTATTCGGTAGCGTGCTCCACCACATCGAGGACACCGTGGCGCGGCCCCTGGCCGTCCTCGTCGACCAGTACAAGCACGTCGCCGCCACCGGCAGCGCTCTCGTCGTCACGCACGCCACCGCCGACGTCTCGGGCAAGCCCGTGCGCCGATTCGCCAAGACCATGACGGCGGCCGGCTGCCCCGTCCACCTGCGGACGAAGGAGCAGATCGCCCGGCTGTTCGACGGCTGGCAACTGAGCTCCCCGGGCCTGACCGCGCCACAGACACTGGCACTCGAATACCCGGTCCTGCCCCAGGCCGCGTCGTACGCCGGCACGGCCCGAAAGGAGTCCGCGCGTGGCCGAGCTGTGTGATCAGCAGATCGGCGTGATCAAGCCGGTGACCAGCCAACTCTCAATGGTGTCCCGGATAGAATCCGTGACGTCCGGAAACGGGCACCCGGGCGTCGCGGTCACTGACGCTGGACGTCACGTCTGCACCCCGGAGATCCGCATGCCCCACACCCGCGCGTTCGCGCGCGTTCCCGTAAACCTCGTTGTGGGGCGGTTCGCCGACGCCACGCCGCGGTGCCCGCACGCGAGTCGACGTCGGCCGCACCCCCGTCTGGCAGGCCAGCGGTGAACGGGCAGGCAGCCTCGCATCGGGGCGGGGACGACATTGTGCAGCGCCACCGGGAACCGGTCGACGTCCATCTCATCCTGCGGCGTGGCGGCGAGGTGCTGCTGAGCCGGCGGGCGGGAGACACCTACGCCTCGGGCCTGCTGCACATGCCCTCCGGGCACCTCGACGGAGACTTCGAGGACGTGGTCACCGGGCTGGTCCGGGAAGCCGAGGAGGAGCTGGGCATCATCATCCGGCCGGCCGATGTCAGCGTCGCGTTGGTGATGCAGCACCGCAGCCCCGAGGGTCACAACCGCACCGGCTGGTTCTTCGAGGTCACCCGGTGGTTCGGCGTCCCGCGTATCGCCGAACCGGACCGCTGCTCACAGCTGGACTGGTTTGCCCTCCACGACCTGCCCGCCGACATGGTGGCGTACTGCCGGGCCGGCCTGGAGGCGTACCGGGACGGGCACTCCTTCGCCCTGCATCTCCAGGAACCCGACGACCCGATCGTCTACGACGCGAACGGGCCAAGCCGTCTGCACCCCTTGCCCACGCGGGCGCCGGAGCCCTACGCCGTACTGGGTGAGCAGCTCGGCACATTCGCCGAGCAGACCATCGGCCCGCTGAAGGGAGCCACGGATGCCTCCTGGGCGCGGGAGGCTTCCCGCGTGTGGCGGCTGACCGGACGCGACAGCGGGAGCTGGTTCCTGAAGGTTCACCAGGGGCCCAAGTTTCACCAGCGTGAGGTGGGCGCCCTGAGAGAGTGGGCCCCAGCCCTCGGAGCCGACCGCGCCCCGCAGCTCGTCGCCGCCGACCCCGAACAGCTCGCCGTGATCGTCACTGCGCTTCCCGGCCGCGTACTCCACGGCGCCGACCTGAGCATGGCCGCCTGGCAGTCGGTCTACCGCCAGCTCGGGCAGCTCCTGCGGGCCCTTCACCTCGGCGAGCCCCCGATGATGGCGCAGGCCCTGTGCGGGCTGGCCAAGCTGGAGCGGCACCTCGCGGCAGCCGACGGGCTCCTCGAGCCCGGAGAGGAGACGCTGGTGCGGTCTCTCGCCCTGCACCTGCCCCGTGTCCCGCCCGTCCCTCATGGCCGTCGCCACGGTGATGTACAGCGGCGCAACCTGCTGCTCGACGACCACGGGACCCTGGCCCTCATCGACTGGGAACGCGCGGAAATCGGGCCCCTCGTCAGCGACTTCGTGCGCATCGCCGACACCTGGATTGACGCGCCCGAACTCGAAGCCGCCCTGTTCGACGGCTACGGCCGCACGCTGTCCCCGGACGAGGCCCAAGCGCTCAAGGGTCTGTCGGCCCTCGACGCGCTCAGCGGCATCCAGTACGGCGCCACCCACGGCGACCCCGAACTCGTCGAGCGCGGGCATCGCACCCTGCACCGGCTCCGAAAGGAGGCATGACGACATCCGATCCCACGACATCGGAGCGGGTCAATGAGCATGCCTGGCGATAGTACGGGCGCAGGCAGCTCGACCGGTCCCGACCACCACACCTACACCTTCGAACGGATTCAGGAGCTGCCCTTGGGGCGCTGAGCAAACGCCGGCTTCCGCCAGCCGGCATCCATCGCCGAACCACCCTGCAGTTGGCGCCGACGCCGGAGGCGAAGGCGCACGAGGCCCCGTAAGGAACCCCTCTATGACCGATGTGACCGTGGCCCCCGACGAGGCCACCCGGCTCCGCAACAAGGTCGTCGACCAGCTCAAGGCGGACGGCACGATCGTGTCGCCCGCGGTCGAGGCCGCCATGCGCAAGGTGCCCCGGCACCTTGCCGTACCGGAGGCATCGCTCAGCGACGCATACAGCACGTACAACGCCGTGATCACGCAGGAGGACGAGCACGGCAATCACACCAGCTCAGTGTCCGCTCCGCAGATCCAGGCGATGCAGCTGGAGCAGGCCGGCATCCGCCCGGGCGACAACGTGCTGGAGATCGGCACCAACGGGCCGAACGCCGCGTACCTCGCGGAGCTGGTCGGGCCCACCGGTCAGGTCACCACCGTCGACATCGACCCCGCGCCCGCCGACCGAGCCAAGCGGTTCCTCACCGAGACCGGCTACGCGAGCGTCAACGTCGTCGTCGCCGACGCCGAGAACGGCCTTCCCGAGCACGCCCCCTACGACGCGATCGTGGTGACGGTCGGCGCCTGGGACATCCCGCCCGCCTGGATCGACCAGCTCAAGGACGATGGCCGGCTCGTCGTGCCGCTCCGCATCAACGGCCTGACCCGCACCTACGGGTTCGTCCGGCAGGCTGACCACCTCGTCGCCACCAGCGCCCACGTGTGCGGTTTCGTGGCGGCACAGGGCGCCGGCTCCCACACGCAGCAGGTCATGCAGCTGCCCGGAGAGGAGGGCCTCACGCTGCGCCTCGACGAGGGCTTGCCCGCCAACCCCTCGCTGCTGGACGGCGTCCTGAACAGCGCCCGCGCCGAGACGTGGACCGGGGTGACCGTCGCCAGCCAGGAGCCCATCGGCACCCTCCAGATGTACCTGTCCACGCAGGTCCCGACGTACTGCTTCATGTCCACCAACCCCGAGTTGGCCACCGGCAAGATCGGCCCCACGGGCAGCAGCTGGTCCATGGTCGCCATCGACGGGCCGCACTTCGCCTACACCGTCGTGCGCCGCGACACCGAGAAGAAGACCGCAGAGTACGGCGTCCACGCCTTCGGGCCCGACGCGGCCGAGTTCGCTGAGCGAATCGCCGACATCGTCCGCACCTGGGGCGAAAAGGTCCGCGGCGCTGACGGCCCGCGCATCGCCGTCTACCCGGCGGGCACGCCCGATGACCGGATCACCGGCGACCGGATCATCGACAAGAGGCACAGCCGGATTTCGATCTCCTGGCCAGCCGTCTGAACCGCGGCGCTAGGCCAGGGCGTTCTGCACCATCCCATCGGACAAAGAGAGTGATCGCATGACCACTGCCGTACTCGACCACCCCACCGCCCCGGCCGTGCTGCCGGTCGACGGCCTCGCCGAAGACGACTTCGAGCTGGACATCAAGGTCGTCATCTCCGAGAGCCCCCTCACTGTCTTCATGTGCCCCACCAGCGACGGCTGCGGCAACACCTGCGTGAACGGGGCCAGCGCCTGCCAGTCCTCCATCGAGGACGCCGCCTGACACGTGGCGTCCGCCGGGGCGACAGCCGATCATCGCTGCCGCCCCGGCACCCCCCGTCCGCGCACCCCACAACAGGAAGGGACACCGGTGGCCCACGGAGTACCCCTCACGTATCAGTGGCAGCCTGGAATGCTGCTGCGCGCCTCCACCGCTTCCCGGCCGATCCCTGTGCCGGACTTTGACCTGCACGGCGACGACGCCACGATCCGTGGTCGGCAGTGGCTGGAGGAGGTATGGCGCGCTCCAGTGCCGACGGCGCTGTCCGCAGCCAGCCCCGTCCTGTGTCAGCGCGTCGCCGAGATCCTGAACGGCACCGTCACCGACGGCCGCCGTATCAGGCGGGCCGTCCGGTCTGTTGCCGCGTACCTCCTGCGGTGGAACCACCGGCCCACCCCGTTCGGGGTATTCGCCGGCGTCGCCCCCGCTGAGTCCGCTCAAGCCGCCCACATTCTGTGGGGTGAGGGGTACCGGACTGTTCTGCGGCCTGATTCCGACTGGCTGACGGACGTCATTACCCGCCTGGAGAGCCACCCCGCTCTGCTGGCCCGGCTGACGGTCGTGGCCAACAACACCGGCCGCTCCCGCGGCAACCGGCACGTGGTGGACGGGATGCCGACTGACGCGCACACCTCCGGTTACGCCCCCATCGAGCTGTCGGTCCGCCTGACCCGGCCAGTGGCTGCCGTGCTGGAGGCTGCCCGCGCCCCGATCCCGTACGAGCTGCTCGTGCACCGTCTGTCCGGGCAGTTCCCCACCGCACGCCCCGAGCAGCTCGTCGGCCTGATCTCCGACCTATTGAGCAAGCACATCCTGATCAGCAGCCTGTGGCCCCCGATGACGTCCGTCGACACGCTCGCCCACATATGCGATGAGCTGGAGAAAGCAGACGCCACCGGCATACCCGACATCGCAGAGCTGGCCTCCCAGCTCGCTTCGATCCGGGGTGGCTTGAATCACCCGGACACCGTCGCCCCTTGGACGCTCGGAGACCCGCTGACGCAGAGCATGCAGCGCGTGAGTGCCACCGGCCGCGTCCCGCTGCTGGTCGACGCCGCACTGGACTGCACCGCCTACATCCCCGAAGCCCTCCTGGCCGAAGCCGCCGAGGCAGCCCAGGTCATGCACCAGCTGTCGCCTCATCCGTACGGGTATCGGCATTGGTGCGACTACCACCAGCAGTTCCTGGACCGGTACGGCAACGAGGCCCTCGTGCCCGTACTGGATTTGGTCGCGGACAGCGGCCTCGGCCTGCCCGCGGGCTTCCTGGGCTCCGAGCGCGCCCGCCCGCCATATGAGGTGACCGACCGGGACGAGAAGATCCTGCGCCTGCTCCAGGGGGCGATGCTCGGTGGGAGGCGTGAACTGGTCCTCACCCGGGCGACGATTGCCGACCTGACCGCCCACCACACCGAACCGCTGCTGCCCGTGCCCCGGGCTGAGATCGCTGTGGAGATCCACGCCCCCACTCTGGAGGCCGTGCAGGGCGGCGACTACCGGCTGCTGGTCACCGGCGCCCCCCGCCCCGGCAGCAGCATGCTCGGCCGGTTCGCGCACTTGCTCCCGCCGTCCGCTCAGACCGCGCTCACCGACTCGTACGCGACCGCCGGCCCCGGCGCCATCGCGGCGCAGCTGTCGTTCACCCCTCGCCGGCGCCGCAACGAGAACATCGCCCGCACCGTGCAGGTCCTGCCCTTCACCATCCCTCTCGGCCAGCACCACGAGTCCGGCCCCGGCGTGATCCCGCTCGACGACCTGGCGGTGACTGCGGATACCCGCCGGTTCTATCTGTTGCGCAGGTCAACGGGGCAGCGCGTCGAGCCTCGCGTCACCCATGCGCTGGAAGCGTCCGTCCACACACCGCCGCTCGCCAGGTTCCTGGCGGAGATCACCACCGCCCGCAATGCCGCCTACCGGGCGTTCACGTTTGGCGTCGCCGCCACCCTGCCGTACCTGCCACGTGTGCGGTACAAGCGGACGATCCTCGCGCCTGCCCGTTGGTTGCTGTCCGCCGAGGAACTGCCCGGCCGGTCCGCCCCCATGGCCGACTGGGACAAGGCACTGGCCCGATGGCGCGAACGGCTCTGCGTCCCCGATCGCCTTGCTCTGGTCGAAGACGGCCAGCAGCTGCCCCTCGACCTCGACCAGCGCATCCACCGGGCGCTGCTGCGCGCCGGCGTGGACCGCAACCGCGTTGTCGAACTGCGCGAAAGCACCACTGCGCGGGACTGGGCATGGATCGGCCGCCCCCACGAGCTCCTGATCCCTCTGGCGAACTCCACCCCCGCCGACCCGCCCCGCCTGCCGGAGGCCGCTGCCGCCGCCCCCGGGACGCCCGGCCAGCCCACCGTCCTGTATGCCCGTCTGTTTGCACACCCCCAGCGGTACGACGAGATCCTGTCCGGCCACCTGCCCACTCTGCTCGACCAGTTCGCCACCATGCCGCTCTGGTGGTTCAGGCGCCATCGCGGCACAACCCGCCCGGGCTCCGACCAGCATCTGGATCTGTACCTGCGCCTTCCCGATTCAGCCGCCTTCGGTCCGGCCGCCCAACTGGTCACCGGCTGGGCAGACGCCCTCAGCAGCCAACGTCTGGCGTCCCGCCTGGAGTTGGCCACCTACCCGCCTCAGACCGGCCCGTACGGGCACGGCCCCGCTCTGGACGCCGCGCACCTGGTGTTCGCCGCGGACTCGGCCGCCGGCGTGGCGCAGATCCGTGCCGCTGCGGATGACGCCGCCACGGGGCAGGCCCTGACGGCTGCGAGCATGTTCGACCTGACGGTGCGGTTCATCGGCGACGCAGATCAGGCGTCGGACTGGCTGACCCGCACTCTCCCTCAAGAACGCGGCCCCATACCTCGGGATCGAATCGCCCTGGCCCAGGCTCTGGCCGATCCCAAGCACACCGCTCTCCAAGCCCTGCCGGGCGGCCCCGAGGTCGCCGCCGCCTGGCGGCAGCGCGCTGCCGCCCTGACCGCCTACCGGCAGCAGCTGGCCACCGGGCACAACTCCGACAGCGTGCTGCTGTCGCTGCTCCACGAGCACTGCGTGCGGGCGCTGCCCGTCGACCCCGATCACGAACGCGCCACCGGCAGGCTCGCCCGGGCCTGCGCCCTGCGACACCTGGAGCGGCAGCCGTGACCACCGCAACCAGCCCGGCCGTGGTGGCGGACGCCTTCGCCCGCCACCTGGCCACCCCCGTCCCGCCGCCCGAAGACCAGCCCTGGGCGGCGCAGGACCTGGCCGCCGGCGCCGCGGGATCCGCGCTCCTGCACATCGAGCGCGCCCGTACCGGAGACGGCACCTGGCAGCAGGCACACCTCTGGATCAAGACCGCCGTCGCCACCACCGTCAGCGCCGCCGACACCAGCGGCCTGTACCTGGGGGCGCCTGCGGCAGCGTTCATGCTTGACTGCGCCGTCACCGCCGAGGCGCCCCGGTATCAGGACGCGCTGGCAGCCCTGGACCACCACGTGGCTCAACTCGCCCACCGCAGATGCGACGCGGCTCGGACTCGTATGCGCCACGGGCGTCCAGCCAACTTCCGCGAGTACGACATCTTTTACGGGCTCACCGGCATCGGCGCGTACCTGCTGCGCCGGTCTCCGTCCGGCGCCGCGATGGCGCGCGTCCTGGCCTACCTCGTACGGCTGACCCGCCCCATCCGGCACGGTGACCAGGGGATGCTGCCCGGCTGGTGGGTCGATCACCAGCCCGACCTCACCCCGTCCACCGTTCCCGCCGGCCACGCCAACTTCGGAGCCGCCCACGGGATTACCGGCCCGCTGCTGCTCCTTGCCCGCGCCCTGCGCCAAGGCGTGAGGGTCGACGGTCAGGAAGACGCCGTCGACACCATCCTTCACTGGCTCGATACGTGGCGGCAGGACGGCCCCGCCGGATCCTGGTGGCCCGAGCACCTCCGCCTCGGTGAACTCCGCACCGGCCGACCCGCCCAGCAAGGCCCGGCACGGCCCAGCTGGTGCTACGGCACCCCCGGCATCGCCCGCGCCGGGCAGCTCGCCGCCCTCGCCCGCCGCGACCCGGATCGCCAGCGCCTGTACGAGGACGCCCTGGTCCGCTGTCTGACCGATCCCGATCAGCTGTCCAAGATCACCGACGCCGGCCTGTGCCACGGCTGGGCGGGCGTCTACCAGACCGCCTTCCGCGCCGCCCACGACGCCGCCACCCCGGCCCTGCGCGCCA
>NZ_JAPWHT010000151.1:0-21309 GCF_027270795.1 Streptomyces sp. ActVer | reverse complement strand
GAGCGGCGCGTGCTCGAACTGCTGCGTCACCCCACCGAGTCGCCGTACGGCAACCCGATCCCGGGCCTGGAGGAGCTCGGCGTGAAGAGCAGCGTGGATCCGTTCCCCGACGAGCCCATCGTCAGCCTCAGCGACCTGGACCCCGGGCCGTACGGCGCGAGCGCGGTCGTACGGCGTATCGGGGAGCTCATCCAGACCGATCCCCGGCTGATGCGCACCCTGCGGCGGACCGGGGTGCGGCCCGGCGCGGTCGTGAGCGTGACGTCATCGCCCGGCGGCGTGCTGGTCGGCAGCGGCGGGGAGGCCGCCGAACTCCCCGCGCAGACCGCCGCGCACGTCTTCGTGGCCAAGCGCTGAGCCCGGCCGGGCACCGACCCGCCGCCACGGGCCCTTACACGCACCAGGATGGCCTTCGACCACTGGAACGGAGGATCGTGGTCGAGGGCCGTCCTCGCCCTCACGGGGCGCAGGCCTCGGCGATCGACAGGCTGTTCTCGTAGAGGTGATGCCGGGTGATCCGGCCGTCCTCGACGGTGAGGCGCAGTGCGAACGAGCCCTCGAAGGACTTTCCCGTCGCGCGTACGGTCCCCGACAGGTGGCCCATCAGGACGGCGTCGGTGCCGTCGACGAGGAAGGTGTCGACGGAGGCGCGCGCGTCCTCGGGCACGGTGTGCTCCATCAACTCCGTGAACTGGGCGGCGCATTCGGCGGCGGTGGAGCGCGGGCGGATCCACGGGACGGCGGGGTTCTCGGCGAGCATCCAGTCGACCTCGTCGGCGAAGAGCGCGACGAGCCGCCCGATGTCCCCGGCCACCCGGGCGGCCATGAACTCCTGCACGGCGGCCCGAGTGGCCTCAGCCACGGAACTCGCGGTGCCGGCCGAACTCGCGATGGTTGCTGAACTCGCCTTGGTCACGGGGGACTTGACGGCCATGGCATTCTCCTCGCCGCTACGGCTGAATCCCGGCGGGGGTTCCCGTCGATGTGCTTGATCCTGCTGGAGTGAGGGGAGAACGGTCGATTACCCCAGGAGTAATGGCTCCGGCCGCAACTTTGAACACTGAGATGACAAAGTATGGACATGTCAAGTGAAAGCCCCTTAGGTTGGCGGCGCAAGGCAGCCACGTCACTGAAGACCGGAACGAAATCCGGCACGGTCCGGTCCCGCCTTATGGAGGACCGTTGTCCCACCATCCGTTCCTGCGTGCCCGAAGACTTCTCACCGCCCTACTGACCGGAACCGTCCTCGCAGGCGGCCTGTTGGCCGCCCCGGCGTCCTCAGCCGCCCCGTCGGACATCCCGCCACAGGAGCCCGGCGTCACGCTGCGCGTGTTCGACGTGCAGACGCCGCTGAGCAAGCTGTGCACCCTCAAGCCCGGACAGACTCCCAACCACGACTCGTTGAAGGCCACGGTGGACTGGTCCACGGCCGACGACTTCGGCGGCTTCTCCGACCGCTTCGTCACAGAGGTGACCGGCAACCTGGTCGTGCCGCGCGACGGTACCTACGCGTTCCGTCTCACCAGCGACGACGGCTCCCGGCTGACCATCGACGACACCACCGTGGTCGACCACGACGGACTCCACGGCGCGGAGCCGAAGGACGGCGCGGTCACGCTCACCGCGGGGTCGCACCCGCTGCGCATCGATCACTTCGAGCGCGACGGCGGGCAGCAGCTCCAACTGGCCTGGAAGCCGCCGGGCGAGAGCGACTTCGCCGTCGTGCCCCGCGAAGCGCTGACCACGGACGCCGACGTAGTCCGGGTCACGGCGCCCGGACGCAAGGAATGCCAGGAGAGCGGCGACTCCCCCGGCGACGGCCTCCCGCTCACCTCCGTACGGCCGGACCTGACGCTCACCGATCTGCGCCCCGACGGTTTCGAACCGCAGGTCACCGGTATGGACTGGCTGCCCGACGGACGGTTGGCGATCAGCACCTGGGGCGGCTCCGACAACGTTGCCGGAGAGGTCTATCTGCTGGACAACGTCACCGGTCCGACGAGCAAGGACAAGGTCACCTTCAAGAAGGTGGCAAGTGGGCTGCGTGAGCCCATGGGCATCAAGTACGTCGACGGTTCGCTGTACGTCTCGCAGAAGCACGAGCTGACCCGGCTCGTCGACCGGGACCGCGATGACGTGGCCGACGAGTACCGCACCGTCGCGACCTGGCCGTACGGAGGGAACTTCCACGAGTTCGCCTTCGGCCTTCTCTACCGTGACGGCTTCTTCTACGTGAACCTCTCGGTCTCCATCAACCTCGGCGGTGCGACCACGGTTCCGCAGCCGGCACCGGGCCGCGGGACGACGTACAAGGTCAGCAAGAAGACGGGCAAGATCAGCCCGGTCGCCGGCGGGCTTCGTACCCCGAACGGGATCGGCTGGGGCCCGGACGGTGAGCTCTTCGCCACGGACAACCAAGGCGGTTGGCTTCCTTCCTCGAAGCTCGTCCACGTCAAGCAGGACCGCTTCTTCAACCACTACACCGAGCCGTCCGGCCCGTTCGACGCCGCCACACCGACCAATCCCGTGCTGTGGCTGCCCCAGAACGAGATCGCCAACTCGCCCTCCACGCCGCTGTATGTGAAGAAGGGCAGGTTCGCGGGTCAGATGCTGATCGGCGACGTGACCTACGGTGGCCTGCAGCGCGCGTACCTGGAGAAGGTGAAGGGCCAGTACCAGGGCGCCGTCTTCCGCTACACGCAGGGGCTTGAGGCCGGAGTCAACCGTCTCACCCTCG
The DNA here is from genome assembly GCF_027270795.1 of Streptomyces sp. ActVer. Lineage (NCBI taxonomy): Bacteria > Bacillati > Actinomycetota > Actinomycetes > Kitasatosporales > Streptomycetaceae > Streptomyces > Streptomyces sp. ActVer. The sequence continues at coordinate 18,572 of NZ_JAPWHT010000151.1, read as the reverse complement.
GTCCCGACGGCTCGATCTACGCCGGCGGACTGGGCGCGGAGGGCAACTGGGGCCAGGAGGGCAAGCTCAAGTTCGGCCTGCAGAAGCTCACGCCCAACGGCGGCAACACCTTCGACATCCAGACGATGCGTGCGGTGCCGGGCGGCTTCGACCTGACATACACCCAGCCGGTGTCCGCGACCACGGCCGAGGAGCTGGCCAAGCGCTACCGTGCCGAGCAGTGGCGATACACACCCACCACCGACTACGGCGGGCCGAAGATCGCCGAAGAAGACCTGCCCGTACGTTCGGCCGAGCTGTCGAAGGACGGACGTACCGTGCGGCTGCGGCTGGACGGGCTGAAGTCGGGCCGGGTCGTTCACCTTCGCTCCCCGCGTCCCTTCACCTCGGCGTCCGGTGAGGCGCTGTGGAGCACCGAGGCCTGGTACACACTCAATGCCATGCCCGGCAAGCAGCCGCCGCCCGCCACCCAGTACGAGGCCGAGGAAGCGCGTCTGACGGGCTCAGCGGGCGTCAACACCGATCATGTCGGCTACTCCGGCAGCGGATTCGTCGACCGGTACTCCACGGAGGGCAAGGTTGCCACCACCTTCGACGTGACAGTCCCCAAGGCGGGCACGTACGCCGTCAACCTGCGCTATTCCAACGGCCCGAATCCGTTCCAGGGCACCAAGTCGCTCTCCCTGTACGCCAACGGGAAGAAACTGCGGCAAATGAAGCTGGCCTCCACGGGTGACTGGGATTCCTGGTCCACGCAGACCGAACCGGTAGTGCTGCGCGCAGGAAAGAACACCGTCTCCTACAGCTACGACGCCGGCGACACCGGGCACGTCAACCTCGATCTGATCACTGTCCGCCCACGCGGCGCGCCGGTCGCTCTCTTCGACGGGACCGCCGCCTCGCAGTCCGAGTGGCAGCACACGGACGGGCGACGGCTCAAGTGGCCGCTCACCGACGAGGAGTCGATGGAGGTGTGCTGCGGTGACATCCGGACCCTGGACGCGTACCAGGACTTCAAGTTGCATGTCGAGTTCCGCGTTCCGCTGCTGCCTCCTGATGTCACTGGTCAGGACCGTGGAAACAGCGGAATCTTCATCCAGGACCGCTACGAACTCCAGATCCTCGACTCCTACGGTGACACCTCCCTGGACACCAATGAAGCCGGAGCCATCTATCTGAAGAAGGCGCCCGACGTGAACGCGGCCAGGGCGCCCGAGACCTGGCAGACGTACGACATCGTCTTCCGCGCCGCCCGATACGACGACAGCGGCCGCAAGACCGCCGACGCGCGGCTGACCGTGGTGTGGAACGGCCAGAAGGTGCACGACGACATCGCCCTCGACAGCCCCACCGCCTCAGGCAGAGCCGAGACACCGGCAGCGGGAGCGATCCGTCTGCAGGACCACGGGAACAAGGTCCGGTTCCGCAACATCAGACTGGAGCCTCTGACCTGACCCTGACCTGACCTGAAGCCGGGCCCGGTTCCCGACCTGGCCCGGCTTCCATGTCACGTCGGGCGGAGGTGGTCCGAGGCGGGCTCCTGGGTCCTCTCGGCACGTACGACAGGCAGCGTCACGCCGAAGACCGTGCCGGCTCCCGGAGTGCTGCGGACTGCGATCGTCCCGTCGTGGGCGTGGGTGAGCTGGCGGACGATGGCCAGACCGAGCCCGCTGCCGCCAGTGGAGCGGCTGCGGGATTTCTCCGCTCGCCAGAAACGGTCGAAGACATAGGGCAGTTCCTCCGGTTCGATGCCTTGGCCGGTGTCCCTGACCTCGATCCTCACCTCGGTGTCCACGCAGACTGCGCTCACCTCGACACTGCCCCGGGCCGCCGTGTGGCGTACCGCGTTCGACACCAGGTTGCCGATCATCTGGCGGATGCGTACGGGGTCGGCGTACAGCTTCGGATCGCCCTCGGTGCGGACGACGAGGGTTACTCCGGCCGAGTCCGCCGCGGCGCGGTGTGCTGTCGCGACCTGATGGAGGAGGTCCCGTACGAAGACATCCTCGCGGTGCAGCCGCAGCACGCCCGCGTCGGCGGCTGCGAGGTCCTGCAAGTCGTCGATGAGGTGCTGCAGTTGCAGCGCCTCCTCCAGGAGCGAGGTGGTGAAGTCGCCGTCGGGCTCGGCGACTCCGTCCTCCGCGGCCTCCAGCCACACCCGGATGTTGTTGAGCGGGCTGCGAAGCTCATGGGCGATGTCGCTGACCATCGCCCTGCGCTGCTCCTCGGCGCGCTCGCGCCGCGCGGAGAGATCGTTGAAGGCCGCGGCGAGCCGGCCGATCTCGTCGTTGGTGGTGACGGGGACGCGGGCGTGCCGGTCGCCGGGACCGCGGGCCGCGGTGGTCAGGGCACGCAGCGGACGGACCAGTCGACGCCCGACCAGCACGGTCGAACTCACGGTCAGGACGAGGACGAGCCCCGTCACCCCGGCGATCCGGGCGGTGTTGGCCGGCGAGAGGTCGAGTCCCACGGACGCCACGGCGGGGACCTGAGCGTCACCGATGAACAGGAGGGCGGGCGGGGCCACGTACGGGGTGAGCTGTACGCGCCGGGCGGTGTCCACGCAGTCCTGTACCGCGGGGGTGATGGCGATGAAGTCGAGTCCGGCGCCGACGGCCGACTCGGGCCGGTCACGCAGGCACTTCGCCGCGAGGGCGTTGAGGCGGTCGAGGGCCTTCCGCTCCGGCTCCGTCGGGGTGTCCAGCTCGGCCGTCGGGCAGACGCCGGTGATCTTGTACCTGATGGCGGCGTCGTCGTTGCCGATCCGGATCACCGGACGACCGCTCGGCCGGTCGATGCGGGTCGCGGGTGCTCCGGATCGCCTCAGGCAGGCCTGGAGCTTGTCGGCGGCGGCACGCAGTTTCGCGCGGCCGTCGGCGGTGAGCCGGTAGGGGCCGATGGCACGTGGGTCGATGTGGTCGGCGTCCGCGCTTCCGGCCGGTGCGACGCGCAACGGGTCGACGACCGCGGACACCCGGTCGGGCAGTGGCGCCTTCGGATCGGAGTCGGCGATCGTCCGGCGGTCCCGGGTCGTCAGGACGATCCGCCGTCCGGTGCGCGACGCCAACTCCCCTATCAGGCCGTCCACTTGGGACCAGTCCCGGTGGGTTGCCGCGCGGCCCACCAGGGTGTCGTAGAGCTGGGTGTCGTCGGTCAGGATGCGGCCCTGCTCCTGGCGGATCGCGCCGGTGGTGGTGCGTACGGTGAGCCACGCGGTGGCCGCGATCGCGCAGACGGCGATCAGCACGGACGTGGCGAGCAGGCGTACCAGGAGGCTGCGGTGCGGCGGAACCCGCTCAGCGTCCTTCCGCCCGCCTTCGGCCCGGCGTCCATCGACCCGTCCGCCGTCGGTCCGGTCAGCGTCGGTCCGCCCGGCGTCAGCGCCCCCGCGGTCAGAGCGCGGCACGGCCGACGGTGAGCTCGGTGTCGTCGGTGAGCTCGGTGGAATCGGTCGCCTTGGCACTACCGGTCGGCTCGGTGCCGTCGGTCGCCTCGGCATCACCGGTCGGCTTTCTGCCGTCGGTGAGCTTGTAGCCGACGCCGTACACGGTCAGCAGGCGGACCGGTTCGCGCGGATCCGTCTCGATCTTCCTGCGCAGGTTCATCACATGAACGTCCACGGTCCGTTCCGTGATGTAGCGGTCGAACCCCCGGGTCCTGGCGAGGAGTTGACGGCGGCTGAACACCCGCTCCGGGTGAGCGGCCAGTGCCTCGAGGATCACGAACTCGCCCGGCGTGCACTCCACTTCACGGCCGTCGGCCTCGACCACATGGCGTACGGGGTCGACGGTCAGGCCGCCGACCCGCAGAACGGACTCCTCCTCCTCGGCGGAGGCGGACCGGTGGGTGCGTCTGATGAGGGCCCGGATCCGGGCCATCAGTTCGCGCGGGCTGTACGGCTTGGTCATGTAGTCATCGGCACCGTGGTCGAGCCCGCGCAGCAGATCCTCCTCCGCGGAGCGCGCCGTGAGCATCAGCACCGCCACGTCGTCGGCCTCGCGCCGGACCGTACGGCACACGTCCAGGCCGTCCACGAGGGGCATCATCACATCGAGAATCAGCACATCGGGACGGTTGCGGCGGATCTCCTCGATCGCGGCGTGGCCGTCGTGAACGACGACCACCGAATGACCCTCCCGCCGCAGATAACGCCGCACGACCTCGGCGTGCTTCGAATCGTCCTCCGCGACCAGAACATGTGCGCACATGCTGCGGACCCTACGGGACCCAACAGCTCTCTCATGCCGGCCTGACAAGTTCTTCAAATCTCTCCGTGACCGTACGGGGATGACGAAAACCACTCACTACACCGGTACGGGGGCGGTCGCGGCCGCTCTCCTGTGTCTCGCCGCGCTGTCCGCCTGCGGCGGATCGCCCGTCGGTGGTTCGGACGACACGGCCAAGGACGACCAGGTGGCCTCGGTGACCAGCCCGGCCACGAAGGACGGTGCGAGCGCCTCGGCGGGCTCCGGCAAGGAGGAGGGCGTCCCGCTGCGGACGGACATGAGCGAGGACGAGAAGAAGCGGATCCAGACGGCCTGGGGCGTCTGTCTGAAGAGCCAGGGAGTGCCCACGGCCGACAAGGGAATCCCGGGGATGGTGCTCCCGGCGGCCGGCGCGGACAAGTACCCGAAGGAGTACAAGGCATGCAGGGCGAAGCAACCCATCACGCCCCCTCAGCTGAACCCGAACGACCCTGATTACGCGGACGGCCTCCGCTCCTGGGTGCGCTGCATGAACGACAAGGGGCTGAAGGTGGACACTCTCCCCGACGCCGCCGGATGGACCTGGGCCGACGAGCCGGGCCCGGTGGCTCCGGGTTCGTCGCAGGCCGACCAGATCGAGGCGAACTGCCAGAAGGAAGCGCTCAGTGCGAAGAAGTGAGGCCTCTCCCCGCCCCCGGCGGCGCCTCCTGCTGACGGTGAGCGGAGCCTCGGTGGTACTCGCCATCACGGCCGGAGCGGTTGTCTGGACCGGTCGGCACGGACAGGAGTCGCGGGCCTCCGCCGACGAGAGAGTGCACGTGACGACCGCGGTGGTGGAGCGCGCCGATCTGTCCGACACCCTGACACTCGGCGGAACCCTCGGTCACGGCCGGAGCCGGGTGGTGCGGAGCGGCAAGGAGGGCCTGGTCACCTGGCTGCCGCGGATCGGGGCGGAGGTCACCAGGGGCGGGCAGCTGTTCCGGGTGAACGACAACCCGGTACCGCTGCTCTACGGATCGACCCCGCTGTACCGCACCCTGCGGGACGAGGGCACGGTCGGGCGCGATGTGAAGGTCCTCGTCGACAACCTCAGGAAACTCGGATACGACTTCGGAGAGCAGCCAGAGGTCGGCAGCTGGGTGCGGCCGCGTCCGGCGGCGACACCGGCTTCGGACGGGGCAGGCGCCGAGGGGGAGACCGCGTCCGCCGATGCGGCTTCGGGTGAGTCCGCCGAGGACGAGACGGCTTCGGGCAAGTCCGGCCAGGACGCGCCCTCGGCCCGGCCGACCGCTGCCGACTCCGACTCCGACTCCGCCTCCGCCGGGGCAGGTTCGCCCGCCGCTTCCCCCTCCCCCGCTCCCGTCCAAGTCCGCCGCGGAGAGGGTGTGTTGACGGCGGGCGTGATCGCCGCGCTCAAGCGCTGGCAGTCCCGTACCGGCGCTGCGGCCACCGGTGAGCTGGGGCCGGGGGACGCGATCGTGCTCTCCGGTGCCGTGCGCGTCGGCGGTCTGCTGGCGGAGCCCGGAGACGCGAGCGGCGGGGACCTGCTGTCGGTCACCTCGACCGTCAGGCAGGTCACCGTCCCCCTGGAGGCGGACGCGACCGGCTCCGTCCGCAGGGGCAACAAGGTGACCGTGACCCTGCCGGACAACTCCACCGTCCGGGGACACGTCACCGCGCTGGGCAGCGACGCACAGTCCGCGGACCAGAACGCGGGCGGCGAGCCCCAGCTCACGGTGACCGTGGGCCTCGACGACCCCGACGACGAATCCGTACGCGATGCGGACTCCGGGTCCGTCCGGGTCGGCTTCACCTCGGCCGCCAAGAAGGACGTCCTCGTGGTGCCGGTCGGCGCGCTGCTGGCCCTGAGCGAGGGCGGCTACGCCCTGCAACGGCCGGGCGGCCGACTACTGCCCGTGGAGACCGGCTTGTTCGCCAAGGGCAGGGTCGAGGTCAGCGGGCCGGAGATCTCGGAAGGGCTGCGCGTGGTGACCACCTCATGACACCGGTACTCAGCGTCCGCGGGGTCGGCATGGCATACGGAGGCGGGGTCAAGGCCCTGGACGACGTGTCGTTGACGATCGAGGAGGGCGAACTCCTCGCCATCGTCGGCCCGTCGGGATCCGGGAAGTCCACTCTGCTGCACATCATGGGCACCTTGGACCGGCCGACCTCCGGAACCGTGGAGGTCGACGGCGAGGATGTCATGAGCCTCTCCGACCGGGAGTTGTCGGCACTGCGTGGCCGCCAACTCGGCTTCGTCTTCCAGCAGTTCCATCTCACCGACGGGCTGAGCGCCTGGGAGAACGTGGCGACCGGGCTGCTGTACGCGGGCGTCCCCCGCCGATCGCGTCGGCCGCGCGCCCTGGAGGCGCTGGCGAGGGTGGGGCTCGACCATCGCTCAGGCCATCTCCCCCAACAGCTGTCCGGTGGCGAACGGCAACGCGTGGCGATCGCCCGGGCCCTCGTCCATGAACCCATGCTGGTCCTGGCGGACGAGCCGACCGGCGCTCTCGACACCGCGAACGGCACCGCCGTCCTCGATCTGCTCAGCGCGCTCAACGACGACGGCACGACCATCGCGGTCATCACCCATGACCGCGACATCGCGTCCCTGCTGCCCCGGACGGTGGAGCTCCGCGACGGTCGGATCGTCGCGGACACCCGAGCCGAGGCCCAAGCCGAGGCCCAGGCGGAAGGCCAAGCCGAGGCACAAGCTGCCGCGGACACCCAGAAAATACGGAAGGCTCCCGCATGACAGGAACCGAAGTGGCGTCGGACCGTCCCCGCAAGAGACCCCGGCCCGTCCGGCTCGCCCCGGTCGATCTGCTCGGTCTCGGGCTGCTGGGCATCCGTACCCGCAAGGTGCGGGCCGCCCTGTCCGCCCTGGGCATCTCCATCGGTATCGCGACACTGATCGTGGTGACCGGCATCCCGGCGTCGAGCCAGCGGGCCCTGATGGCGGAACTCTCGGCGCTGGGCACCGACATGCTGCGGGCCCAGCCGATGCCCGACCAGGATCCGCCGGTGCTGCTGCCCGAGGAGTCCCCCGCGATGGCCCGCCGCATCGGCCCGGTCACCACGGTCGGGGTGGTCGCCAACACCCATGCCAGCGTGCACCGTTCGGACCGGGTCGACCCCGGTGACTTCTCCGGCATCAGCGTGCTGGCCACCCGGCCGGGGCTGCTGAAAGCCGTCAACGGCCAACTGTTGTCGGGCCGGTTCCTCAGCTCGTCGACCGAGCGGCTGCCGACCGTGGTGCTGGGCTCGGTGGCAGCGTCCCGGCTCGGCATCCCCCAGGTGACCGGGAACCCGCAGATCTACGTCGGCGGCCACTGGTTCACCGTCATCGGCATCCTGCGGCGGACGCCGCTCTCCCCCGATCTGGACCGGGCGGTGTTCGTCGACTGGCAGACGGCCCGCGGCACGCTGAAGTTCGACGGCCACCCCACGGTGATCTATGTAAAGGCGCGGGAGTCCCAGGTCGAGGCAGTCCGGGACGTGCTCCCTGCCACGCTCAATCCTCAACTGCCGGGCATGGTCCAGATCAGCAAGCCGTCCGACGCGCTGGCCGCCAAACGCGCCACCCAGTCCACGTTCTCGGCGCTGTTCCTGGGCCTGGCGGGAGTCGCGCTGCTGGTGGGCGGGATCGGGGTGGCCAACACGATGGTGGTCTCGGTGCTGGAACGGCGCCGGGAGATCGGGCTGCGCCGTGCGCTGGGTGCGAGCCGGGGCCAGATCCGCGGTCAGTTCCTGACGGAGTCGGTCGTCCTGTCCACGCTGGGCGGACTGGCGGGCACGGTCATCGGCGTCCTGGCCACGGTCGGCTACGCGTCCTGGCACGACTGGCCTCCCGTCGTCCCCGCGGCGGCTGTGCTGAGCGGGGTCGGCGGTGCGGTGGTGATCGGGGTGGTCGCCGGTGTCTACCCCTCGGTCCGAGCGGCCCGGCTCACCCCTACGGAGGCACTGGCCACCGTCTAGCGGCTCGTCACGTCCGGACAGGCATCTGTATGGCGGAGGCGAGCAGTGCCAGTTTGTCGGCGTTGTCGGTGCCGGGGTCCGGGTGGTGGACGACGAGCATCTGGCCTGCCGTGCCGCCGATGGCCAGCCTCTCCCGGTTCAGCCGCAGGCTACCGACCTGAGGGTGGTCGATGTGCTTGGGTGCGCCTTCGCACGCCTCTACGTCGTGGCGGGCCCAGAGCCGGCTGAAGCGGGGGCTGGCGAGACAGAGTTCACCGACGAGTTCGATGAATCGCGGGTCGTCCGTGTCGGTGCCGACGGACTCTCGGAAGCCGGCGACCATGCCCACGGTGGCGTTCTCCCAGTCCGGATAGAGGGCCTGTTCGGCGGGGTCGAGGAACACGTCCCGCAGCCGGTTGGCTCCTGCCACGAGGCGCGGGGACAGGGCGGTCGCCAAAGCGTTGGCGGCGAGTACGTCGAAGTAGCGGCCCTCGACCGTGGCGGGCAGCGGGAGCATGGCGACGAGGTTGGCGATGCCCGGAGGAACGGTCTCTTTCCGGCGTCGGCGTTGACGCCGTCGGGGCTTGTCGGCACCGAGGCGCAGCAAGTATGCCGTCGCGTCGTCGTCGAGCCGCAGCACGCGGGCGAGGGACTCGAGGACCTGTACGGAGGGGTTGCGGTCGCGGCCCTGTTCCAGGCGCAGGTAGTAGTCGACGCTGATACCGGCGAGCATCGCGACCTCTTCCCGGCGCAGACCCGGTACGCGTCGTACCCCCATGACGGGGATACCGACCTGTTCGGGAGTGACGAGCTCACGGCGGGCGCGCACGTAGTCGCCCAGCAGGTTCGGTCCGTCCGTCATCTCTCCACTGTAATTTGCCCGGTCGCGCGCGTGCCTGGTCCTGTCACCCCCAGGATCGCGGGGGCCCTGGCCCGGTCGGAACCTGGGCGGCAGCGTGGCTGGCGGCCCACTTCACCGCCCGCCTGTGGCGCGCGGACAAGCACAGCAAGGAGCGCAAACATGGCAACGTATCTGCTGGTACACGGTGCCTGGCACAGTGGAGAGTGCTGGCAGCGGGTGGTTCCGTTGCTGACGTCGGCCGGGCATCGGGTGCTCACGCCGTCGCTGACCGGCTACGGCGACAAGGCGCACCTGCTCGGCCCCGGGGTAGGCCTCGACACCCATGTCGACGACATCGTCAAGCTGATCGTCGAGGAGGACCTCACCGAGGTGACCCTCGTGGGACACAGCTACGCCGGGCTGGTCATCTCGTCCGCGGCCAACCAGGTCCCGGACCGGGTCGCGCGTTTGGTCTACCTCGATGCGATGGTGCCGGAGGACGGCGAGAGCGCGGCCGATGTCCTGCCCGTGACCCAGGCCCTGATCGACCTCGCCGTGCAGTCCGACAGTGGCTGGCGGGTTCCGCCACTGCCCGAACTGCCCCCGCCCTCCGGCCTGTTCGGGGTCACCGACCCGGCGGACGTCGCCTGGCTGCGCACGATGCTGTCTGACCAGCCGGTGCGCTGCCTCCAACAACCGGTCCGACTCGACAACCCGGCTGTGAACGCGATCCCGCGGACCCACATCCACTGCACTGTCGGCAAGCCGGACGGCTTCGACCGGCGTCCCGTCCCCGCGACACAGCCCAACGGCGCGCCGGCAGAGGTGTGGGATCTGGCGACCGGCCACGACTGCATGGTCACCATGCCGGTCGAGCTCGCCGAACTACTGCTCAAGCTCGGCTGACCCACTGACCCGCTGACCCGGTCCGTCGGGGTGCCTCGTCTTTACGGCTCTACGAGGTCTGTGGGCTCGCGGGCTCTACGGGTCAGGTCGTCCCGGTTCGGGAGTGGAGCATTCGCCGTACCGTGTCCGAGCGTTCCAGGAGGGTGTTGCGGACCACCGGGGCCGCCTCGTGGGACGCCTTCTGGGCCTCCTCGATGTACGTGGGGTCGATGGCGTGCGGTGGGAAGAGCTGGCCTGCGAAGACCATCGCCGGGATCATTCCGCCCCGGTGCAGGTGCGGGATCGAGTCCAAGTAGCGCTGGGTGTAGGGCTTCAACAGGTCATCCTGGTCGGGACGCCAGAACGCCGCCGCCACCTGGCCGACCGAGTTGACGGGCACCGCACGGTCCACCGCCAGCTTCTGCCAGACCTCTGCCTTCGCGGCGGGGTCCGGCAGGGCGGCCCGTACGGTGAGGGCGCGGACCCAGGCGTCGGGGTCCGGGTCGCGTTCCAGCAGGAGGGCGCTCTCCGCGGAGACGTCACCGCCCAGTTCCGCCTCGCGGACCAGCGCTCGCCAGAGCAGGTCCACGTCGTCGCCGGCCTGTTCGCGGAGCCACGCCAGGTCGTCCGGGTTCGTCGCGGTGCGGGCCAGTCCGCGCAGAGCGACCTGGCGACGGCCGGAGTCCGCAGCGAGGCGTCGGCATGCCTCCGCCACCGCCGCCGTCAGTCCGACGCGTTCGCCTTCCGGCGCCCACAGTTCGGCGATGTTCGCGGCGAGGGTCAGACAGGGCTCGATCACGGCGTCGGACGTCTCGGCCGTGAGTACGGCGGTGATGCTCCGCCCGGCTTCCGCCGCCGTGGCCTCGCCGGTGGTCAGCATGTCCCACACGGTCGCCGTGGCCACGCCCCGAGAGATGGCAGTGGGCAGTTGTGCGGCCGCGCGGAAGAAGGCGTCCCTGGTCGCGGGGTCGGGACGGGTCGTGGCGAAGGTCAGGTCCTCGTCGTTGATCAGCAGAACGTCGAGGTCGGCCTCGGTCGGGAGGCCGGTGACCGGAGTACGGGTCTGCGTGACCTCTACGCGCACGAGCGCCCTGCGTTCCAGGACTTCGCCGCTCGTGTCGTCGTTCCCGCCGTTGCTGCCATTCTTGCCGTTCCTGCTGTACGCGCCCACCGCCAGGACCTGCGGGCGCGGGATGTCGGCCGCCACCAGCGTGACGGTGTCGCCGTCGCGTTCCAGTGAGAAGCGGTCGGTGCCCGCCGTCGCGAGCCAGGCGGTCCGCCAGGTGTCCAGGTCCCGCCCACTGGCCTCGGAGAGGGCGTCGATCAGGTCCTGGAGTGTGGCGCTGCTCCACGCGTGACGCGCGAAGTAGGCGGTCATGCCGGCCCTGAAGCGCTCTTCGCCGACATACGTCATGAGCTGCTGGAGGACCGAAGCACCCTTGGGATACGTGATGTTGTCGAAGATCGACGCGGCCTGCGCGACGTCGTGAATCGGCTGGTGGATCGGGTGCGAGACGGGGCCCTGGTCGGAGAGGTACGCCCTGAGCTTGCCGCCCGCCAGGTGGCTGGCCCACGCGTCGGTGTAGCGAGTGGCACGCTCGGCGGCCCAGTGGCAGGCGAACTCCGCGAACGCCTCGTTCAGCCACAGGTCGTCCCACCACCGCATGGTGACGATGTTGCCGAACCACATGTGCGCCATCTCGTGCAGCAGCACCTTCGCGAGCAGCTCGCTCTCGGCGGGCGTCGGCGTGGCCCGCCGCAGGAACGCGTCCGACCAGGTCACGCAGCCGTAGTTCTCCATCGCCCCGCCGAACTCGGGCACGAACACCTGGTCGTACTTGCGCTGCGGGAACGGCATCGCGAAGACCTCGCCGAAGAAGGCGAGTCCCTGACGGGTGAGGGTGAAGAGCTCGTCTGCGTCACGCTCGAGAATCGGGGCCAGCGAGCGGCGGGCGTAGATGCCCAGGTCGTGGCCGTCGGCCTCGCGGCGGATCTCGTGGAAGGGGCCCGCGTTGACGACGGTGTTGTACGTCGACAGCGGCGGGGTGTCCGGGAAGGTCCAGCGGCGGGCCGACTCCAGTTGCTCGATGCGCGGGTCCCCGGAGTTGCTGGTGACGGTCCACGCGGGCGGGGCCGTGACGGTGAAGGCGTGCGGTGCCTTGAGGTCGGGCTGGTCGAAACACGCCCAGACGAAGCGGGCCTCGTCCGGTTCGAAACTCATCCACACATAGACCTGGCCGTCCGCGGGGTCGATCGCCCTGTGCACGCCCTGGCCCGTGGTCGTGTCGGCCTGGACGCTCTCCACGCGCAGAACGTTGTGCCCGGCAAGCGTGGGTAGCGCGATCCGGCCGTCCGCAGTGGGGGTGAGGGATCCGCCGTTCAGCGTGGCACTCCGCACCTCCGCCGCACAGTCCACGAAGCTCTCCGCGCCCGGCTCGCGACAGCTGAAGGTCACGGTGGAAACACACCGAACCTCCGACCCGTCGGCCAGACCGGTGAGGTCGATGTCCACGTCGTACCGCTCGACCTCCAACAGCGCACCCCGGCGCTCGGCTTCGGTACGGGTCAGGCTCCGGATCTCCATGCGTCCTCCCTCGTCAGACAGCGGGCGTCAGCGTACGACGGAGGACGGCTGCGGGCGCAGGGATTTTGGCGTGCCGAACGGGCTTCGGGTTCCCTGCAGCAGCCGTTGGCCACACCTGCCTGGAAACGCTGACGTACTCAACTCACCAGCTCCGGAGCGAAGTAGTCACGCAGCCGGGCGATCTTCCCGTCGCGGATGCGGAAGATCTGTACCAGGGAGACGGTCACGTCCTCTCCGTCTCCGTCGAAGACCGAGTCGATCTCGGCGATGAAGACATCGGGGCTGGAGGTGGTGTGCAGCACGTACCCGGACTTCTCGAAGCTCGGCGAGCTGGCTTCCTTCGTGGGCTGTTCGTAGTACGCCGCCATGGCGGTCCGGATTTCCTCCCGGCCGACCAATCGCCTGGGGAAGGCGGCGCCGGCAGGAACGAGCGGTGCCTCGAAGACGCCGTCCTCGGTGAAGCTCTCGGCCAGGGCATCGGCATTGCGGCTCACGGTGCCGGCGTAGATGTAACTCTCGAAGATCTCCTGGGGCGTTCTGGACACGGGGACCTCCCCCTGCGCCAGGTCGTGTTGGTAGTCCTGCCTGGCCCTGGGATCCGCGGCGAGTTCGGCCTCCCTGCCCCGCCACCGGCCGAGGTAGCGGTGGCCCAGGGTCCGGGCGGTGTACTTCGACGGCCACCGGGAGCCTCGGGCGATGTCGAGCACCCGGTTGCGCTCGGTGTCCTCGCCGTGTCCCTCGACGATCGCCTTGGCGGTCGAGGGATCCACCAGGGCCTCGGTCGTGGATTGGAAGCGTGTACCGACGAGCGCCCCTGCGGCGCCCAGTGCCAGGGCCGCCGCCACCCCGCGGCCGTCGGCGATCCCGCCTGCCGCCAGTACCGGCACGGGTGCCGCAAGATCCACCACGACCGGCACGAACGGCAAGGTGGAACGCCCTTGTCGGGCCCCATGCCCGCCGCTCTCGGTGCCCTGCGCCACGATGACATCGGCGCCCGGGTCAACCGCCTGCCTGGCCTCGTCCAGATCGGTCACCTGAATGATCAGCACCGTGTCCGCCGCGCGGGTGCGCTCAACGAACGGGCTCGGGTCCCCGAAGGACAACATCACTGCCCTGGGCCGGTGTTCAAGCGCCCGCTCGATCGCGTCGGCGTCGATCTGCCAGGTCAGGAAACCGATGCCCCACGGCCTCCCGCCGGCCTCCTCGATGAGCGGCAGCTCGCGGGCCAGCCACTCCGGGTCCACGTTCGCGGAGCCCAGCATCCCGAGCCCGCCGCCACGGGACACGGCCGCCGCCAGCGCACCACCGGCCGATCCGCCCATCGGCGCCAGCGCGATCGGGTGCTGCACACCGAGCAACTCCGTGAACCGCGTCGACAGCCCCATAACCGCCTTCATCCCCCTCGACCCGCCTCCACGAACGTCACTTGCTGTGGAGTGAGCGGAGTGGATATGACTGGCCCCGTCACGCACCCGGTCGTTAGCCTCGGCCCCCATGAACCAGCGGCAGCGGAAGAAGCTCTCCCGCCAACTCTTCTCAGCGATTCTGGCGGGTGACACCGCTCGCGTGCAGGCAGCGCTGCGGGCCGGAGCCGACCCGGAGGGAGGAGACAGCGAGGGCACCACCCCTCTGTACGTGGCATCCGTGAACGGAGAAGCACAGATAGCCCGCCTGCTCCTGACGGCCGGAGCCTCCCCTGACGCCGAGAGCAGCGGACTCGGCTCGGACGGCACGCCGTTGTGCGCGGCCGCATGCTGGGGGCACACCGACACAGTGCGCGAACTGTTGGCGCACGGCGCGGATCCGAACCTTCACGAAGACCACGGCACAGGCCGCTCCCCGCTGCACTGGGCGAACATCGGCCCCCACCCCGAGACGGCCGAACTCCTCAGGAGAGCGGGAGCGGCAAACACGTAGCACCGTCGCCGACGGACCAACTCGGCTCGGTGCACCTGCCGCCCGGCCCCGTTACCGTCACCGCATGGAAAGAATCTCCGAGCAGACCCTGGTCCCGGCCGACCCGGACAGCACCTGGCGGCTGATCACCGACCCGCAGTACTTCCAGCAGTGGTACGCGTTCGGGGGCGCAGAGATCGAGCTGGTGGCCGGTGGCGCGATGGTCCTGCGTTGGGACGAGCACGGCAGCTTTCCCGCGACGGTGGTGGCTGTGGAACCCGGCCGCCGTTTCGCCTTCCGGTGGCTGCCGGAGCCGGGCGACCTTGTCGAGATCACGCTGACGCCGGAAGGCACCGGCACGCTGGTACGGATCAGCGAGAGCGGCACGCTGGAAGACGCCGCCACCAGTGCCATGGCCTGGCGGAACTCGCTCTCCCTGCTGGCGAAGCTCGCCCAGGCGTAGGACCCGGTGCGGAGTGGGTGACGGTTCCCACCGGCGTCCGCGCCATCCAGGTCGTCGCCCCCGCCCGGTTCGGCCGGGCGCCGTCGCCGTCACGGTCCGCGACCACTCTCGCGAGGTGACGGCGGCCGCCCAGCCGGCCGGGAGCCGTGCGGGTGAGGTGGACGGCGACGGCTCAGTCCGTGACGGCTGTCATGGCGATGGACACCAGGATCCCAGGCCTGTCGACGCCTATCCTGCTGACGCAACGCGGCGGTCGCACGTCGGGGAAGAACTCGTCGAAGACCTCGATGACGCCGTCGGCGTCCTCGGGTCGCATGAGCAACGTGTGGACCATCACCGCGTCGCTCAGCTCGGCGCCGCCGGCGCGGAGGATCGCTTGGCAGTTGAGCAACGACCGGCGGGTCTGCTCCTGGATCGTGGGCCCTGCGAGTTCACCGGTCGTCACGTCGACGCCGACTGTTCCGGCAACATAGATCGTGTTGCCGGCCTTGACCGCCTGACTGTAACCGGGGAACTCCGGCGCGTCGGGGGTGGAGATGACTTCTCGGGGCATCGATTGGGCTCCTGTCGGAAGGCTCCTGCTCAACTTGGCCATCACCTGGGCCACCGGCCGGTCAAAGGATCCGCTTGTGGAAATCGACGGTGTCGTCGCAGCCTCATCCCACAGAGCGCTTCGATGCTCCCACTGCCGGCCTTCCGGTGTTGCCAGAACTCGGCTTGTCCTTCAGACCGCGCTACGCAGATGGCGGCTCAGACACCGTTGCTTGGGTGGCGGCGCGTGTGAGTTCGGGGTGGCTGAGGACGTCCGTGCTGTCGATGAACTGGTCCGCAGCACCGACCTTCGGCAGGGAGCCGATCGTCGGGTCGGTGATGCGGGCAGTCAGCGCCTCGGTGAAGCGTTCGGCGTGCAGCACTTGGAATGGTCTGCTGTGGTAGGGCCGCGTGGTGGGGTCGACGGGGTCGGTGAGGCCGAGTTGGTTGTGCATGGCCGCGATGGCCTCGTAGGCGCGGGTCAAGTGGTGTTCACGAGTGTGCCAGTCGGTGGCGGCGAGGGCCGCGGCGAGCACCGGGGTGAGGGAGGATGCCTGGGGAACGCGGGCGAAGGCGCTGCCGAGCCACTTGCTGTAGGGCGGATAGCGACGGTCCATGAGCAGGCAGAGCCGCATCACATCGCGCACCAGCCGGCCCGCGACGACGGCGGAGCCGAGCTCGTCGCCCACTTCACCGCAACGGCCGACGAAGGCTTCCTCCTGGGAGATGCGTTGCCACTGGCAGGCGAGTACGTAGAGCCAGAGATCGTGGGGGTACCAGTCGAGGGCTGCGCGCGTCGGCGCGAGCCGGCCGAGTCCGTCGTGGAAGACGGCACCGCCGGTGGCCTCGGCGAGCAGTTGGGTGGGCGTGGCCAGCCAGTCCGCGAGTGTGACGCGCTTGCGCGGGTCGAAGCCCAGTTGCGCGGTGAACCAGGCGCCCAGGTCCGTGACTTCGACGCGGTGATGGACCGGCCCGTCGGTCGTCCGCATGACCCCGATGCCCGCTTCTCCGGCCGCGGCGAAGTGCGTCGGGTAGCCGCGGAAGGTCTTCGGCAAGCGTTCGGAGAGCAGTTCCGTGATCGTCGCGCCATGACGGGTGACGTCCTGCGGGTGCAGGAAGAGCTGCAGGCGGGGGCCCCACTCGTGGTCGGCCGAGCGGGCGGTGTCGAACCCGAGGACTTCCGAGCCGCTGCCCAGCCGGGCGGCGGAGTACATAATTCCGGAGACGACCTCGTCCAGCAGGGGCCGTACAGCTTCGAAGTAGAAGTGGCGGGAGAGTTCCAGTCCGGGGATGAAGGACGGCTCGAAGGACGGCTTGGTCATGCCGTGGAGGGTGCCGGACCGGCGTGCGGTCGGTCGAAGGCTTTTCCAGGTCCGGCGGGCGCGGCTGACTGCGCGTTCGGCCTACAGGTCTTCGAACCGCCCCAGGGGGGGCTGTCCGCGCACCCATTCAGGATCGGGGTTGACGTGCGGCCGGCCCGCCACGACGACAGTCGGCACGGTCTCGTTGCCGTCGTTGGCTGCCCTCACCACGGCTGCTCCATCTGCGTCACGCCAGATGTCGACCCAATGCAACTGGCGGGCGCTGCGGCCCAACCGTAGGCGCAGTCGCAGGCAGTACACGCAGCCCGGCCGCCAGAAGACGACCGGCCGACCGTCGACCGCGCTGCGGCGTTGTGCCTCCAGTGCGCCTGTCGACCTCGGGAAAATCAGCGGCGAGTTCACGCCTGCGAGCAGCAGAAACACCAGCGCGAGTGCTACGGCCGCGCCGGTGCTCCCCCTGAGGACCAACCCAGTAGCAACCACTGCGCCACTGAGCACAAACAACATCGGCAAGATCCAGGCGCGCATCATGATGACTCAGGCTATCGAGCCGGAATGGGGCGGCTCCTGGGCGTCCGCCACTTTCCCGTATGGCGGTGCGTCGGGCACGCCGCGCCGGTGCCCGGCGGGTCGCGGGATTACCGTCGGCGGCATGGACGGTGATCGCCGAGGGTGGCGCCAGTGTTTGCTGAGCGGGGCGGTGTTCGCCGTGTGCATGGCCGGCACCACACTGCCGACCCCTCTCTACCCCCTCTATCAGGACAAGTTCGGGTTCTCCGAGCTGACGGTGACCGTCGTGTACGCCGTGTACGCCTTCGGGGTCATCGCCGTGCTGCTGCTGACGGGCAACGTCTCGGACGCCGTTGGCAGGCGGCCTGTGCTGCTCTGGGGCCTGGGGTTCGCGGCGGCCAGCGCCGTCTGCTTCCTGTGTGCCACCGGGCTGGGCTGGCTGTATGTGGGGCGGTTGTTCTCGGGACTGTCCGCCGGTCTCTTCACCGGGGCCGCCACGGTGTACGTGATCGAGCTGGCACCGGACGGCGGTGCGTCGCGGGCCACGTTCGTGGCGACCGCCGCCAATATGGGCGGGCTGGGCTGCGGTCCGCTGCTCGCCGGGATCCTCGCTCAGTACGCCCCCTGGCCGCTGTACCTGCCGTTCGTCGTGCACCTCGCGCTGGTGACCGGCTCGGCCGCCGTCCTGCTGTGGCTGCCGGAGGCTGTGCGCGAGCGCCGGCCGCTGAGCACGGTACGGCCGCAGCGGCCCGGTGTGCCCCCACAGGTGCGGAAGGTGTTCGGGCCTGCGGCGATCGCCTCGTTCGTGGGGTTCGCGCTGTTCGGGGTGTTCACGTCGGTCAGCCCGGCGTTCCTCGCGGAGTCCCTGGACGTGGAAAACCATGCCGTGAGCGGGCTCGTCGTCGCGCTCGCCTTCTTCTCCTCGACTGCCGGGCAACTGCTGGTCGGCCGGGTCGGGTTGGAACGGTCGCTGCCGCTGGGCTGCGCCGGGCTCCTCGCCGGACTGGCGCTGCTCGCGGGCGCGCTGCACTGGGACCTGCTCTCACTGGTGGTGCTGAGCGCGATCGTCGGTGGAGTCGGGCAGGGTCTGGCGTTTCGCGGGGCGCTGTCCGCGGTGGCCCAGGCGTCTCCCGCGGACCACCGGGCGTCAGTGATCTCGACGCTGTTCGTGGTGGCTTACGCGGGCATCTCGGTGCCGGTGATCGGTGTGGGACTACTGACGGGTCCGATCGGCCTGGAGGACGCCGGGCTGGTGTTCATCGCCTGCATGACCATCCTGGTCTCGACCGCCGGCGTCTACTTGCTCCTGCGACCGGTACGAACGAGGACGTGAGGGGTGGGCTCTCCCTCGGGGGGTGCTGCGGGCAGCGTCAGT
>NZ_JAPWHT010000150.1:0-21353 GCF_027270795.1 Streptomyces sp. ActVer | reverse complement strand
CGACCATGCCGGAGGACCAGTCCACGTGCCGTGAGGGCTCCTGCACGTGCAGGGTCTTCGGCAGAAACCCCTGGCGCATGGCCATCACCGCCTTGATGAGCCCGGCGACCCCGGCGGCGGCCTGGGCGTGGCCGATGTTCGACTTCATGGACCCCAGCCAGAGCGGCCTGCCTCCGGCCCGGTCCTGTCCGTAGGTTGCCAGCAGAGCGCCTGCCTCGATGGGGTCCCCCAGCGCGGTTCCGGTGCCGTGGGCCTCGACCATGTCCACCTCCGAGGCCGTGACCCCCGCATTCGCCAGTGCCTGCCGGATCACCTTCTCCTGGGCCAGGCCATTGGGAGCGGTCAGCCCGTTACTGGCCCCGTCCTGGTTCACCGCGGAACCGCGCACCACGGCCAGCACGGGGTGGCCGTTGCGTCGGGCGTCGGACAACCGCTCCAGCAACAGCATGCCCACCCCCTCGGCCCAGCCGGTCCCGTCGGCGGAGTCCGCGAAGGACTTGCACCTGCCGTCGGCCGACAGACCGCGCTGCCGGGAGAACTCCACGAAGATCGCGGGCGTCGACATCACCGACACCCCGCCGGCCAGCGCCAGCGAGCACTCCCCCGAACGCAGTGACTGGACGGCCAGGTGCAGGGCCACCAGCGACGACGAACACGCCGTGTCCACCGACACCGCCGGCCCGGTCAGCCCCAGCTCGTACGCCAACCGGCCGGAGGCGACGCTCAGCGCGCTGCCGTGCAGCAGGTAGCCCTCCAGCTCGTTCTTGCGCCCTTCGAGGAAGCGCGACCCGTACTCGGACGAACTCACCCCGGCGAAGACTCCGATGTCGGCCCCGCGCACCCCGGCGGGAACGATGCCGGCCCGCTCGAAGACCTCCCACGACGTCTCCAGCAGCAGGCGCTGCTGCGGGTCGACCGCCAGCGCCTCACGCGGACTGATCCCGAAGAAGTCCGCGTCGAAATCGGCCACGTCCGTCAGGAACCCCCCGTGACGGACGTACGAACTGCCGACGGCGTCGGGATCCGGGTCGTACACGTCCCGCCACCCACGGTCCGCCGGGAACTCGTCCACGACGTCCACGCCGCCGCGGAGTATGTCCCACAGGTCCTCGGGCGAGGACACGCCTCCCGGGTAGCGACACGCCATGGCCACCAAGGCGATCGGCTCGCCGCGGCCGGCTTTCAGCGCGTCGTTCTCCTGACGGAGGCGGTCGCGCTCTTCGATCAGCGTGCGGAGCGCCCGCTCGACCCGGTCCGCACCGTCCACCGTACGGTCCACGGAGTCGCTCATGTCAGTTGCCCCTCTCGTCCAGCGCCAGGTCGACCAGTGCATCCAGGTCCATGGCCGCCAGTTCGTCCGCATCGGTGACCACGTCCGGGTCCTGACCGTCGGTATTGGACCCGGGCCGGTCGGCACAGGCCAGTACGAGGTCCAGGACGCCCGCGCTCCGCAGCCTGTCGATCGGGATGTTCCGCAGTACCTCTCGGATCTCCGCGTCCTCGGCCGGGTCTGCGCCCGGTGCCGGACGCAGTTGGCCGAGGATGTGTTCGCCCAGCTCGCGCGGTGTCGGGTAGCTGAAGACGAGGGTGGACGGCAGGCGCAGGCCGGTCGAGGACGCCAGACGGTTGCACAGTTCGACCGAGGTCAGCGAGTCGAAGCCGAGCTGCGTGAACGCCTGGTCGGCGTCGACGGCCACACCGGCCGGGTGTCCGAGGACGACGGCGACCTGCTCGCGGACCCAGTCCAGTACGACTGCTTCCGCCTCGCCCGCAGGCCGACCGGCCAAGCCGAGAGGGCCGCTGTTCCTGGCAGTGGTCGTCCGGTTCCGGCGTGGGCGGCCGTCGTGGACGAGGTCGCGCAGGAGGAGCGGCACCTCGTCGCCGGTCTTGTTCCGCAGCGCGGAGACGTCCACCCGAGCCGGGATGAGGACCGGCTTGTCGATCGCGCGCGCCGAGTCGAACAGGGCCAGTGCCTCGGGCGTCGGCATCTCGGCGATGCCCAGCCTCCGGACCCGCGAGAGGTCGGCCTCGTCCAGCTCCGCGGTCATGCCGCTGCGCTCTTCCCACCAGCCCCAGCACAGCGACGTTCCGACCAGGCCGGACGCCCTGCGCTGCGCCGCCAGACCGTCCAGGAACCCGTTCGCCGCGGCGTAGTTGGCCTGCCCTCCGGTGCCGAGCGTGCCCGCGAGGGCGGAGAACAGGATGAACGCCGTCAGGTTGTGCTCCCTGGTCAGCTCGTGCAGGTTGACAGCCCCGCCGGCTTTGGCGCGCAACACCCTGGCGAAGCTCTCCGCGGTCAGTGACTCGACGGTGCCGTCCGCCAGCACACCCGCCGCGTGCACCACCGCCGTCAGCGGGTACGCGGGGGGCATGTCCGCAAGCAGGTCCGCCACGGCGGCCCGGTCCGCGACATCGCATTCCACGACCCGGACCACCGCGCCTTCCGCCGCCAGGTCCGCAACCAGTTCGGGAGCCCCATCGGCCGCCATGCCCCGACGGCTCGCCAGCACCAGACTCCGCACACCGTGTTCGGTGACGAGGTGCCTCGCCACCAGCGAACCCACTCCCCCGGTCCCGCCGGTGACCAGCACGGTCCCCCCACCGAAGCCGTCGCCCATGTCGAGGACCAGCTTCCCGATGTGACGGCCTTGGCTCATCTCGCGGAACGCCTTCCGCGCGTCGCGGATGTTCCGGACGGAGATCGGGTTCGGCCGCACCCGCCCGTCGGTGAACAACTCCATGACGGCGAGGAACATCTCGTGGATCGCATCCGGACCCGCCTCGTAGAGGTCGAACGCCCGGTAGTCGACCCCAGGATGATCGGCCGCCACCTGCTCGGGGTCGCGGATGTCCGTCTTCCCCATCTCGATGAAACCGCCGCCCTCGGGGAGCAGCGCCAGCGAGGCGTCGACGAACTTGTGCGCGAGGGAGTTCAGGACGACATCCACACCGCGACCGCCCGAGGAGTCCAGGAACTTCTCCACGAACTCCAGATCCCGCGACGATGCCAGGTGCGCGTCGTCCAGTCCCAGACCACGCAGGGTGGGCCACTTCGCCGGGCTCGCGGTGCCGAATATCTCGGCACCGGCGTGCTTCGCGAGCTGGACCGCGGCCATCCCGACACCGCCTGCCGCGGCGTGGATGAGTATCCGTTGCCCCTTCTCGAGCTTCTTCAGGTGGAAGAGCGCGTAATAGGCGGTGAGGTAGGCGCCCGGCACGGACGCGGCCTCGGCGTAGCTCCACCCGCCGGGGATGGGCATGAGCATGCGGTGATCCGCGACGGCCACACGGCCGAAGGCGCCGGAGAAGATCCCCATCACGCGGTCGCCCGGTGCGAGTCCGGTGACGTCGTCCGCAACCTCCAGCACGGTTCCGGCGCCCTCGCTGCCGATCCCGGCGTCGATGGCCGTCCTCGCCACCAGTCCCAGGGCGATCGTGACGTCCCGGAAGTTGAGCCCCGCGGCATGCACGGAGATGCGCACCTGTCCGCTCGTGAGGGGCGCTTCCACCTCCGGGCAGGGAATCCATGTCAGGTTCTCCAGCGTCCCCTTGCGCAGGATGCCCAGCCGATGAGCACCGACCGCCGGCGGCTCGATCCGCTTGTTCGCGAGAGGGGCCGCCGTCATGCGGGGGACGAGGAACTCGCCACCCCGCAGGGCCAGTTGCTCCTCGCCGAAGGCAAATGCGTCCGGGAGGCGTGTCCAGGACGTCTCCTCGTCGTCGACGTCCACCAGTTGGAACCTGCCGGGATGTTCCGTCTGGGCGGACCGGATCAGGCCCCACACGGACGCGCCGGGGAGGCTTTCGACGCTCTCCTCTCCGCCGGTGGCGAGGGCCAGGCGCGTGAGCACCACGAGCGTGGATCCGGCGAGCCGCTCTTCGGCGAGGAACCGCTGGACCCAGCCCAGCACCAGCGTGTCCGCGCTGCCGACCACGGCCAGCAGATCGGGGTCGGCGACGACGAAGTCGTCCAGGCAGAGGACGATGTGCCCGGGTGCCTCCCCCTGGAGGACATCGTCCATGGAGTCGTGGACCGTGACACTCGCGTCCCCCACCTCGGAGAGTCGAGAGGCCAGACCGTCCTTCGCGCCGAGAACGACCCACTGTCCACGGTGGGTTTCCCGCTCGCCCTGCTGCACCGGTCGCCACACCAGTTCGAACAGCGACTGCCCGTCCTCGCCGCGCGCCAGGCGCAGTTGCTGAGGGCTCGCCGGCCGGAACGTCAACGCCCCGATGTGGGCGATTTCCCGGCCGTGCTCGTCGGCGACCGTCACCGACACGGCGGCGTCGCCGGCCGGGGAGACCCGGATCCTCACGGTCGGGCCGCACTCCCCTGCCTGGTCCACTCCGGACCAGGAGAAGGGCATCCAGCCCCGGTCGCCGTCGACCTCGATGACACCACCGGCGACCACCGCGTGCAGCACGGAGTCCATCAGTGCCGGGTGCAGGGCGAACCCACCATCGGCCGAGCCGTCGGTGGGCATCGGCAGCGTGGCCGTCGCGAAGAGATCGTCACCGCGCTGCCACACTTCGCGCAGTCCGCGGAATGCGGGCCCGTAATCGAAACCCGCGTCCGCGAAGGAATCGTAGAGACCGTCGATGTCGAGCTGCTTCGTCCCGGACGGTGGCCACACGGCGAGTGATCGCGCGTCCTCGGTCCACGCGGCCGTCGGCGTGGTGCCCGGTGCCAGACTCCCCGTCGCGTGACGGGTCCAGCCACCGGCCGTTCGGTCATCGCCGCCTGGACGTGAGTACACGTCCAGGGAGCGGCGTCCCGTCTCGTCCACCGCACCGGCGACGACCCGCACCCGCACGTCGCCCGGGTCGGGAAGGAGCAGGGGGACTTCCAGGGAGAGTTCCTCCACTGCCTCGCACCCGACGAAACCGCCCACCCACAGCGCCAGGTCCAGGTAGGCCGTCGCCGGTACGACGACCGTGCCGAACACGGTGTGGTCGGCAAGCCAGTCGTGGGTCCGCAGGGACCACAGGCCGGTGAAGACCACTTCGTCGGTGCCGGGGTGGTCCACCGCAGCGCCCAGCAACGGGTGCTCGGGAGCCGAAAGGCCGGCCGAGGCCACGTCCGCCGTGCCCGTCCCGGCCAGGAAGTCCAGCCAGTACCGCTGCCGCTGGAACGCGTACGTCGGAAGATCCACCGGTCGGCGCGCCCCGAACAGGGCATTCCAGTCCACGGCCCCGCCCCGGACATGCAGTTGGGCCAGCGAGCCGACCAGCGCCTCCACCGCCCCGCGGTTCCGCCGCGACGACGACAGGACCACCGCGTCGTCCACGCCCTCGCCGGCGAAGGCCTCCTTGGTGATGCTCGCAAGTGTCGAACCCGGGCCCACTTCGAGGAAGACGTTCGCACCCGCCGTACGGGCGTGCTCCACGGCGTCGTGGAAGCGAACGGGCTCGCGGATGTGCCTCACCCAGTGCGCGACGGACGTCAACTCCTGGAGCGTGGCCTCGCGGCCGGTTCTGGCCGAGACCACCGGGATCTCCATACGGCCGGCGGGGAGCTCGTCGATGAATGCCACGAACTCGTCCAGGACCGGGTCCATGAGCGGGGAGTGGAACGCATGGTCGACGTCGAGGAGTTTCGCCGACGTGCCGGCGGCGACGAGCCGTTCCCGGAGGTCGAGGACCTCGTCGCGGATGCCCGAGACGACGACCGACTCCGGGCCGTTGACGGCGGCGATACCGAGGCGGTCGTACGGGGCGAGCAGGGCGCTCACCGCCGCCTCCGAAGCTCGTACCGCCAGCATTCCGCCCCGCTCGGCGGTCTGCATGACCCTCCCGCGCGCTGCCACGAGCCGTGTCGCGCTGTCCAGGTCCAGCGCTCCGGACACATGGGCGGCGGCGATCTCGCCGATGGAGTGGCCGATCAGCCGGCCCGGCCGGCCGCAGAACGTCA
Source organism: Streptomyces sp. ActVer (assembly GCF_027270795.1). Classification (NCBI taxonomy): domain Bacteria; kingdom Bacillati; phylum Actinomycetota; class Actinomycetes; order Kitasatosporales; family Streptomycetaceae; genus Streptomyces; species Streptomyces sp. ActVer. The sequence goes on along the minus strand of NZ_JAPWHT010000150.1, from coordinate 15,442 downwards.
CCAGAAGCCGGTAGCGGCTGACCTCCAGCGCGAACAACGCCGGCTGTGCGATGTCGGTCCGGCCCGCCCCGGCCTCCGCGGGTGCGTCGGCGAGGAGCAAGGGCTTGAGGGCGTACGGGAGATGCGCCTCGAAATGTTCGCAGATCTCGTCCAGGGTGCGCGCGAAGACGGGGAAGGTGTCGTACAACTGCCGCGCGGTCCCGGCCCACTGAGTGCCCTGCCCGGGGAACATGAAGGCGGCACCGGCGACTTCCCCGGCGATCCCCCGTACGACCCCGGCGGCTTCCGTGTCGTCAGCCAACGACGTGAGGCCGCGCAGCAATTCGTCCCGGTCATGTCCCAGCACCACCGCGCGGTGCTCGAACCGCGACCGGCTCGACACCAGCGACCAGCCGACGTCGGCGACATCCGCCCGAGGATGCGCCACGGCGAAGTCGCGCAGCTTTTCCGCCTGCGCCCGCAGCGCTCTCTCCGACCGCGCCGACACAACCCATGGCACCAGTCCGGTCGGTTGATCGACGAGGTCGGGCGCCGGCTCTTCCTCGGGCGCCTCCTCCAGGATCAGGTGCGCGTTGGTGCCGCTGGCCCCGAAGGCGGACACGCCCGCCCGTCGGGGCCGCCCCGGGGTGCTCGGCCACTTCATGGCCCCGGCCAGCAGCTCCACCGTCCCGGCCGACCAGTCCACATGCCTGGTCGGGCGGTCCACGTGCAGTGTCTTGGGCATCGTCCGGTGGCGCATCGCCATGATCATCTTGATGATCCCGCCGACGCCCGCGGCCGCCTGCGCGTGGCCGATGTTCGACTTCAACGCCCCGAGCCACACCGGCCGATCGGGATCCCGGTCCTGCCCGTACGTGGCCAGCACCGCCTGTGCCTCGATCGGATCGCCAAGTGTCGTACCGGTCCCGTGGGCCTCCACCACGTCCACATCGCTCGCCCGCACCCGGGCGTCCGCCAACGCCGCCCGGATCACCCGCTGCTGCGCCGGCCCGCTCGGCGTGGTCAACCCGTTGGACGCCCCGTCCTGGTTGATCGCCGATCCCCGGATCACCGCCCAGACACGACGCCCGTGGCGCCGCGCGTCCGACAGCCGCTCCAGGACCAGGACCCCGACGCCTTCGGAGAACCCGGTGCCGTCCGCCGCGTCGGCGAACGCCTTGCATCTGCCGTCCGCCGAGAGGCCTCGTTGCCGCGACATCTCCCGGAACACCTGCGTCGTCCCCATGACGGTGACGCCCCCGGCCAGGGCAAGCGGGCATTCGCCCTGCCGCAGCGACCGCACCGCCTGGTGGACCGCCACCAGCGACGACGAGCACGCGGTGTCCGTCGACACCGCAGGGCCCTCCAGACCCAACGCGTACGCCACACGCCCGGACGCCATGCTCAGCAGGGAGCCGGTCTGCCCGTAGCCCGCGATGCTCTCCGGGGTGTGGAGGTGGTTGCCGTACCCGAAGTACGCCACACCGGCGAAGACGCCGGTGTCGCTGCCGCGCAGGGTCTGCGGGTCGATGCCGGCCCGCTCCAGGGACTCCCACGAGGTCTCGAGGAGCAACCGCTGCTGGGGGTCGGCGGCCAGCGCCTCGCGCGGGCTGATGCCGAAGAATTCGGCGTCGAAGTCGCCCGCGTCGTGCAGGAATCCGCCGGAGCGTGTGTAGCAGGTGCCCGGCCGGTCCGAATCCGGTTCGTACAGGGTTTCCAGGTCCCAGTTGCGGTCGTCCGGGAAGTCCGACATCGCGTCGCCGCCCGCCGCCACCAGGTCCCACAACGCCTCGGGGGACTTCGCCCCGCCCGGGAAGCGACAGGCGACACCCACGATCGCGATGGGCTCGGCAGCGGCCTCCGTCAGCTCGTTCAGACGCCGACGTGTTTCGATCAGCTCGATCGATGTCCGCTTGAGATAGTCGAGAACATCGGCGTTGTTGTTGTTTGTCATCGTTCTCCCCTAGCCGAGCTCTTTGTCCAGCAGCGAGAGAAGCTCGCCGGCTGATGCCGAACTGATCCGGTCGACGATGCCGACCGGTGATCCGTCGCCTGCCATCGAGCGGACTCGGCCCTGCAACTCGCCGAGCAGCGTGGCGATGGTGGTCCTGTCCTCCTCGGCGAGATCGGCGAAGGCATCCTCCAGCCGGGCGCCCAGTCCTTCGATCTCCTCGGTCAGACGGACGGCCGGAGATTCCCGGTCATCAGCGGGGTGGATGCCCGCGTTCAGGAACCGCGCGAGGGCACTCGGGTTGGGATGATCGAACGCGAGCGTGGCGGGCAGTTTCAGGCCGGTGACCGCCGCCAGCTTGTTCCGCAGCTCCAGTGCCATGAGCGAGTCGATCCCGAGATCCTTGAACGCCACCACGGGACCGACCCGCCCGGTGTCGGCGTGGCCGAGGACGATCGCGGTCTGCGCCCGAACGGCATTGAGCAGCACCGCTTCCGCGTCGGCCCGCGGCAGCGACCTGACCCGCTGTGCGATCCCTACGTCGGTGGCTTCCCGGCTCCCCGGGCCGGCAGGGGTCCGGACCAGACCGCGCAGGAGCGGCGAACCCACCTGGTCTGCCCCGGGCTCCCCCGGTGCCGGGACGTTCAGACGCGCCGGCACCAGCACCGGCTCGTCCCGCGCGAGCGCCGCGTCGAAGAGCGCGAGCCCCTCGCGCGACGCCATCGGCCGCACGCCCTGCCGTTGCAGGCGCTCGATGTCCACCTCGCCGAGGCCGGCGCCCGTCTCCGTGCGTTCCGCCCAGTAACCCCAGCACAACGAACTGGCGGCCAGCCCCTCGGCCCGGCGGGCCTCGGCCAGCCCGTTGAGGAACGCGTTGGCCGCCGCATAGTTGGCCTGCCCCGCCGTCCCGAGCACACTCGCGATCGAGGAGAACAGCACGAACGCGGACAGGTCCAGGTGCTTGGTCAGCTCGTGCAGATGCCAGGCGCCGTGTGCCTTGGGCGCCAGCACCGTGTCCACTCGGTCCTCGGTCAGCGCCTCGACGACTCCGTCGTCCAGCGCGGCCGCGCAGTGGATCACCGCCGTCAGCGGGTGCTCGACGGGCACCGCGGCGATCAGTTCGGCGACGGACTCACGGTTCGTGACATCTGAGGCGACGATCTCGACGTGTGCCCCCGCCCCGGTCAGCTCCTCCCGCAGTCCTGCCGCCGCCGGAACCGCCGGCCCTCGCCTGCTGGTCAGCACCAGCCGACGTACGCCGTGCTGCTCCACGAGGTGCCGGGCCAGCATCGCCCCCAGGCCGCTGGTACCTCCCGTGATCAGTACCGTCCCGGGGCCGAAACCGGGAACGCGCTCCGCCCGGCCGGGAGACCCGTGGGCGGGCGCCAGTTGTGGGGTGGTCATGACGCCGGCCCGGATCTTGAGCTGGGGTTCCCCGGTTCCGGCCGCCGCCGGGACGCAGGCCCACGAACCGACCTGGTCGTCCGTGTCCAAGAGCACGAACCGGTCGGGGTTCTCGGTCTGCGCGGTGCGCACGAATCCCCAGACCGCGGCTGCCGCCGGGTCGGTGTAGGGAGCCTGGTCGTCGTGGACCGCCTCCCGCGTCACGATGACCAGGCGTGAGTCGGAGAACCGGTCCTCGCGGAGCCACTCCTGCGTCCACCGCAGCACCCGGTGGAGGTTCCGCTCGACGACGGCGGGTGCGTCGTCGTCGCCCGCGCCCGCCCGGTCGACACAGGCGATGACGACAGGGGGTATCGCCCGCCCGGAAGCTGCGAGTTCCTGGAGGTCGGCGAAGACCGCTCCGCCCCGCCCGAGGGATGCGGTGACCTCCGTGGGCGCTCCCACCACCGCGTACCGGCCCGCGGCTGCCCCTGACGGGACCGGGAGCGGGGCCCACTCCACCCGGAACAGCGAGCCCAAGCGGTCAAAACTGAGTTCAGTCAACTGCCCGACATCGGCGGGCCGCAGGACCAGCGAATCGACACCGCCGATCGGTGCTCCGTCCTGATCCGCGACGGCCACGGACAGCGCGTTCTCCCCCGCGGGCGCGAGCCGGACGCGCAGCGCAGTCGCCCCCGCGGCGTTCAGCCGGATCCCCCAGCAGCGGAACGGCAACCATCCTTCGGGCCGGGAGTTGTCGACGAACCGCCCGAGGCCGATCGGGCGCAACGCGGCGTGGAGCAGCGCCGGGTGAATCCGGAACCGGCCCGGGTCCGTGCCGTCGATCACGGAAAGCTCCACCTCCGCGAAGAGGATGTCGTCGCGGCGCCACACCCCCTTCAGACCGCGGAGCAGGGGCCCGTCGCTGAACCCGAGGGCGGACAACCTGGCGTACTCGTCCTCGAAGGGCACGCCGACCGCGCCCGCCGGAGGCCACGCGACGAGGTCTTCCTCCAGACGGGTTCCTGCGGTGCCGGACCCGATGACCCCGACGGCGTTCCGCGTCCACTCGGGTTCGCCCTCACCCCGTGAGTGCACGCTGAGCATCCGCGTGTCGTCGATCACGACGCGGATCTCGCGCTCGGCCGTTCGGGACAGCACCAGCGGTGTTTCCAGGGTGAGTTCGTCGACGACGTCGCACCCCGCCCTGCGCGCCGCCCACACCGCCATCTCCACCAGCACCGCTCCCGGCACCAGATCGGCGCCGTGGACCACATGGTCGGCGAGCCACGGGTGGCGCGCCGACGACAGGCGCCCGCTGCCCACCAGTCCACCGCGGCCGCTGTCGTCGGGCAGATCGATGACGGCATCGAGCAGCGGGTGGTCCGACGTGCTCCGGGTGGTGGTCTCGTCGGGTGTGTTCAGCCAGTAGCGCTGCCGCTGGAAGGCGTACGTCGGCAACTCGACCCATCGGCCGTCCCAGCCCGGGAACGCCGCGTCCCACGACACCTCGACACCCGCCACGAAGGCCTCGGCCACCGACCGGTACAACCGTGCCGGCCCGCCGTCGCCGCGGCGCAGCGAACCCACCACCACCCCTTCGACACCAGGGGTGGTGTCGAGCATGTCCTGGATGTTGATCGTGAGCAGCGGGTGCGGGCTGACCTCGACGAACGCGCCGTACCCCTGGCCGAGGAGGCAATTCATGGCGGCTTCGAACCGGACTGGTTCCCGCATGTTGCGGAACCAGTAGGCCGCGTCCAGTTCCGCGGTGTCGATCAGACCACCGGTCACCGTCGAGCAGAACGCCACCGGCGAGGGTGCTGGTGTGATCCGGCCCAGCTCGTCCCGGAGCCGGTCCTCGAACTGGTCCATCAGCGGCGAGTGTCCGGGAACGCTCGCGGGGATCCACCGCGCGCGAATGCCCTCGGCCTCACAGATCGCGACCAGTTCCCTGACCGCCGAGGCCTCGCCCGAGACCGTCGTCGAGTACGGTCCGTTGACCGCGGCGATCGCCGCCCGGGACCCCACCCGCTCCAGCAGCTCCCGTACGCGCTGTTCGGGCTGCACGATCCCGGCCATGCCGCCGTCCTGGGCGGTCGTGGCCAGCAGTCGGGACCGCAGGGCCACGATCCTGGCCGCGTCCGGCAGGGTCAGGGCACCCGCGACGCAGGCCGCGGCGATCTCACCCTGGGAGTGACCGATCACCGCGTCCGGTGTCACCCCCAGCGAACTCCACACCCGCGCCAGCGACACCATCACCGCGAACAGCACCGGCTGTACGACCTCGATCCGATCCAGGTCCCCCGCCTCCGGCCCGCCGCACACGGTGTCGGCCAACGACCAGTCCACCCAGGGCGCCAGCGCTTCCGCGCACGCGCGCATCTGGTCTGCGAACACGGGGCTCGACTCCCACAGCTCCCGCCCCATCCCGACCCACTGCGACCCCTGGCCCGGGAACACGAACACGGTCCTGCCCACCGGCTTCGCGACACCGGAGACCACGCCGGCGGGGTTCCTGTCCCCCTCGGCGACGGCGGCCAGGCGGGCGATCAGTTCGTTCCGGTCCGCACCGATCACCACCTGGCGGTGCTCGAACAGCGAGCGTGTCGCCACCAGCGAATGTCCCACGCCGGCGACCGGCAGGTCCGGATCCGCTGCCACGCCGTCCCGCAGCCGCAGCGCCTGCTCCCGCAACGCCTCCGCCGACCGCGCGGACAGCACCCACGGCACCGCCCCGTGGACACCGGTGAGCTCTTGACCGGGCACTCGCTCAAGAGTCTCGGACGACTGTTCATCAATCTCGGGCACCTGTTCGAGGATGAGGTGCGCGTTCGTGCCACTGACGCCGAAGGACGACACGCCCGCGCGCCGGGGTCGTCCCGGCGTACTGGGCCACTTCCTGGCCTCGGTCAGCAGCTCCACCGCTCCCGCCGACCAGTCGACGTGCGGGGTCGGGCGGTCCACATGCAGGGTCCTGGGCAGCACTCCGTGCTGCATCGCCATGATCATCTTGATGATCCCGCCGACGCCCGCGGCCGCCTGCGTGTGGCCGATGTTCGACTTGAGCGAGCCCAGCCACAGCGGGTCGCCGGGATCCCGGTCCTGTCCGTAGGTGGCCAGCAGCGCCTCCGCCTCGATGGGGTCACCCAGCTTCGTGCCGGTCCCGTGGGCCTCCACCGCGTCCACCTCGCCGGGCGCCAGCCCGGCATCGGCCAGGGCCGCTCGGATGACCCGCCGCTGCGCCAGTTCGTTCGGCGCGGTCAACCCGTTGGACGCTCCGTCCTGGTTGATCGCCGAGCCCCGGATCACCGCCCGGATCCGACGCCCGTGGCGCAGCGCGTCCGACAACCGCTCCAGCACCAGCACGCCCGCGCCCTCGCCCCAGCCGGTTCCGTCGGCCGCCTCCGCGAACGACTTGCACCGCCCGTCGGCCGACAGACCCCGCTGCCGGGCGACCTCGACGAACAGCCCCGGAGTCGGCAGCGCCGACACCCCGCCGGCCAACGCCAACGCGCACTCCCCGGACCGCAGGGACCGCACGGCCTGGTGGACGGCGACCAGCGATGAGGAGCACGCGGTGTCCACCGACACCGCGGGACCTTCCAGACCCAGCACGTACGCCACCCGGCCCGAGGCCACACTGGTGTACGTCCCCGCGATCGCGAACCCCTCCACCTCGTCGGCGGCCCCGCCGCCCATACGCGGGCCGTAGTCGACCCCGTAGATGCCGGTGAACACCCCGGTCGCCGAGCCCCGCAACGCGGACGGGTCGATGCCCGCCCGCTCCAGCGCCTCCCACGACGTCTCCAGCATCAACCGCTGCTGCGGATCCATCGCGAGCGCCTCGCGCGGGCTGATCCCGAAGAACGGCGCGTCGAACTCCGCCAGACCGGACAGGAACCCGCCCGACCGGGTGTACGTCTTCCCGCGCGCCTCGGGATCCGGGTCGTACACCGCCTCCACGTCCCAACCACGGTCCTGAGGGAAGCCACCCATCGCGTCCACACCGTCGGACACCAGCCCCCACAGGTCTTCGGGGGATGTCACCCCACCCGGGAAGCGGCACCCCACGCCCACGACCGCGACGGGCTCGCGAGCTGACTCCTCCAGCTCACGCACCCGCTCGCGCAGCGTCTGCGCATCGCCGACGGCGCGTCGCAGGTAGGACCGGAGCTTGTCGACGTCCTCCACCAGGGCCTCTCCCAACAGTTGCTCAGACGTATCCGCGGTCGATCAGTTCGTACAGTTCGTCATCGCTACGACTTTCCGGACGCTCTGGGTCCGGGGCATCGGACACCTCCGGCTCGGTGAGGGAGAAGATGTGGCGGCCGAGCGTTTGCGGGGTGGGGTAGGTGAACGCGACGGTGGCCGGGAGCCGCACACCGGCCGCCGCGGTGAGCCGGTTGCGGAGCCGCACGGCCATCGAGGAGTCGAAACCCAGGTCCTTGAAGGTTTGGGTCGACCTCGCCTCGAGATCGGCGCCCGTCAGACCCACGTCCTTCGCGCTCAGCACCGCTGCGGTCTCGGCGCACACGAGCTTGAGGGCCGACGACTCCGACGTGATCGCCTGAGCGGTGGAGCCCGTATTCGTCGTGCCTGTGTCGTCGGGTGCCGTCAGCCAGTACCGCTGCCGTTGGAACGCGTAGGTCGGCAGGTCGATCCGGCGTGGCCGGTGGACGGCGAACACCGCCTCCCAGTTCACCGGCACACCTCGCACGTGCAGCTCGGCCAGCGATGCCAGGACCTTGCCCGCGCTCCCGTCGTCCTTGTGCAGGGTGCCCACCACCGGCGGCGAGGCGGCCAGCGCGTCGGCGGTCTCCTCCATCGCCACTTCGAGCAACGGATGCGGACCGACTTCCACGAACACGCCACCGTGTTCACGCATCAGGCGCTCGACGACCTCGCCGAAACGCACCATCGAGCGCAGGTTTTCGTACCAGTACGAGCCGTCGAGCCTCCGTGGGTCGAGCACCTCGCCGGTGACCGTGGAGTGGAACTCCACCGCCGTCGCCCTGGGCGAGACACCCGCGAGGTCCGCGAGGAGACGATCACGGATGCGTTCGACGTGGTGGGAGTGCGACGCGTAGTCCACCTTGACCCGCCGCACCCTGACCCCGTCGCCGACGGCCATCTCGGCGAACTCGTCCAGCGCCTCGTCGTCGCCGGAGATCACCACCGACGCCGGACCGTTGACCGCCGCCGCCGAGAGCCGCCCGGACCACCGCCCCAACCGGTCCTGAACCCATGCGGGGGACGCGGACACCGCGCTCATCCCGCCGCCCAGACCGGCCAGTTCGGTCAAGGCCCGGCTGCGCAGGGCGACGATCCGCGCCGCGTCCTCGAGCGACAGAGCGCCCGACACGCACGCCGCGGCGATCTCTCCCTGGGAGTGCCCCACCACGGCCTCGGGGACCACGCCCAGCGACCGCCACACCCGCGCCAGCGACACCATCACCGCGAACAACACCGGCTGGACCACGTCCACCCGGTCCAGCGACGCGGCAGACTCCGCGCCGGCCAGCACGTCCACCAGTGACCAGTCCACCCACGGCGCCAGAGCCAACGCGCACTCGTCGATCCCGCGCGCGAAGACCTCCGACTCCGCGTACAACTGCCTCCCCATACCGGCCCACTGCGAGCCCTGACCGGGGAACACGAAGACCACCGGACCCACCGGTCCTTCGGCCACTCCACGGATCACCCGCGCCGCGTCCTCGCCCGCCGCCAGCGCGTCCAGGCCGGCCAGCCGCTCCGCGCGGTCACCGCTCAGCAGTACCGCCCGGTGCTCGAACGACGACCGCGTCGACACCAAGGAGTAGCCCACGTCGGCCGCCGACAGCGACGCGTCCGCGGCCACGCGATCCCGCAACCGCGCCGCCTGCTCCCGCAGGGCCGGCTCCGACCGCGCCGAGAGCACCCACGGCAGTACCGCGGGGGCCGAACCCTCGCCCGCAGCAGGGAGCTCCATCCGCTCCTCGGGCGCGTCTTCGAGGATCACGTGCGCGTTCGTACCGCCCATCCCGAACGCCGACACCCCTGCCCGCCGTGGTCGGCCCGACACGCTCGGCCAGGGCCGCGCGGTGCCGATGACTTCGAAGTCCTCCCGGAAATCCGGGATGGCGGGGTTCGGAGACCGGAAGTTGAGACTCGGAACCAGATGAGCGCGGTCCAGGCAGAGCGCTGCCTTCACGAAGCCGACAATGCCGGCGGCCGGCTCCAGGTGCCCGACATTCGTCTTCACCGAGCCGATCACCAGGGGGCGGTTCCGGCCGGTCTCCCGGAACACCTCGCGCAGGCCGGCTATCTCGGCCGGATCACCGAGTCGTGTTCCGGTGCCGTGCGCCTCGAGGTAGTCGACACCGTCGAACGGGACGGTCGCGCGTCGCAGAGCGGACAGCACGGTCCCCGCCTGAGCACCGGGGCTGGGATCCGGCATCCGGGAGGACGCGCCACCGCTGCCGACACCCCAGCCACGGACCACCGCGTAGATGTGGTCACCGTCGGCGACGGCGAGGTCGAACCGCTTCAGCAGAGCGAATCCGCCGCCCTCTCCCCGTACGAAACCACTGGCCCGTTCGTCGAAGGCGAAGCAGCGGCCGTCGGGCGACAGGGCGCCCAGATTCGCCAGGCCGAGTCCTGCCTCCGGATCGACGATCAGGTTCACGCCGCCCACGAGCGCCATGTCGACCGCGCCGCCGCGTATCCGTTCGCACGCCAGCGCCAACGACACGAGGGAGGAGGACTGGCCCGAGTCCGCACAGAAACTCATGCCTCGGACGTCGAACAGGCTGGAGATCCGGTTCGCGATCAACGCGCCGCTCGAACCGAGCGCGGCGTAGTGGTCGTCCCGGTCGCTGCCGGACAGCCTGCGCAGCACGTCGTACCCGGAGGACGCGGCGCCGACCAGGACGTCGATCTCGCGGCCCGCGAGCGCGGTCGCCGGGACACGGGCGTCCTCCACGGCTTCCCAGGCGAGTTCCAGACCCAGCCGCTGCACGGGGTCCATGGCGGCCGCCTCCGCTGAACCCGTTCCAAAGAACCGCGCGTCGAACCCGTCGATGGAATCGAAGAACGAACCCGAGTTCACGGTGATCGTGTCCGGGTGGGAAGTGGGGTTCGAGTCGACTGCCCGATGCTCGGGAAACCTTCCGACGGTCGACTTCCCGTCGAGCAGCAGGCGCCAGAATTCCCCCAGGTTGGGCACGCCGGGGAAACGGCACGACATGCCGATGACAGCGACTTCGGGCTGCACTGCGTTCACCGCCAACAGGTCAACAACTTCCGCAATTCGTCGGGTGCGTTCGCGAACTCGTGGTGCCCGCCGTCGACCACCCGGAAGTCGACCGAATCCGAGTACTGACGCCATCCCTGGAGCTGATCGAGGCTCACCTCCGGGTCGTCGCGCCAGTGCACGACAACGATGGGGCACGGCAGCACGACCGGCTCGGCCCGCCGGTAGGCACGCGCGGCGGCCTGATCGCTGAGCAGCACGGACAGGCCCACGTCGACCATGTCCGGCCGCGGCTCGATCCCCCGGTTGCGGACGAACGACTCCACCTCGGCGCGCAGTTCGGGTTCGGTCATGGTGAGCATCCGGTCGTGCGAGGCGTCGTGCGGTGCCGGCTGGCCCGACACGAAGAAGCAGTCCGGCCCGGGCAGCCCGAGTTCGGCGAGCCGGACCACGGTCTCGACCGCGGGCAGCGCGCCCGCACAGTGCCCGAAGAACGCGAACGGCCGGTCGAGCAGCGGCACAAGTGAGTCGACCAAGCCGGCGGCGAGGTTCTCGTAGGTGCCGTAGTGGGGATGGGCCAGCCGGTTCTCGCGGCCGGGGAACTGCACCGGGCAGACCTCGGTGCCGTCGATCGCGGCCGGCCAGGCGCTGAAGGCCGAAGCCCCGGACCCGGAGAAGGGGAAGCAGAAGATGCGGGCGGGGTATTCGATGGACGGCGGCCGGACGAACCACGGCGACGCGGCGGTGGCGGAGCCAGGTGTCATGACGTCTTTCGATTCTGCGCGACGATGGGGAGGTGGGTCATCCCGGCGATGAAGTACGACCGCAGATGCTGCGGTTCGCCGGCGAGGTCGATCGATCCGAACCGCTGGAGCAGTTCCTCGAAGAAGATGCGCAGGGTCAGCCGGGCCAGCGGTGCCCCGATGCAGAAGTGCGGTCCGAACCCGAACGCGACCTGGCGCTTGGCATTGCCCCGCGTGATGTCGAACGTGTGCGGATCGGTGAACTGGGACTCGTCCCGGTTGGCCGACCCGATCCACGCGACGACCGCCCCGCGGGCCGGGACCGTGCCCCCGCCGATCCGGACGTCGTCCACCGCGTACCGCATGAAGTTGCACGCGGCCGATGACCAGCGCAGCCCCTCCTCGGCCAGGTTCGGGACCAGCGAGGGGTCGGCCTGTGCCTTGGCGAACTGCTCGGGCCGCTCGATGAGGGCGTGCACCGTGCCCGCGACGGTGTGCGGCGTCGTGACGTTGGCGCCCAGGAGAATGCTGTAGCCGTCGAGAGCGATCTCCTCGTCGGTCAGCAGCGTGTCTCCCACACGGACGCTCATGAGGTGGTCGAGCAGGCTCCCGTCCTCGCCCCCGGCCGCCCGCCGCCGTTTGACCCACTCGGTGACGTAGGTGACGAGCTCGTGGTGGGAGATGGCCAGCGTGGCGGCCTCGCTCCCGTGCTGGAAGTGCGGGTCGGAGGGGGCCGTCACCATCGCGGTCAGCTGCACGAGTTCGTCCCAGTCCCGCTCCGGGATCCCCAGGATCGGGCCCGTGACGATCGCCGGGAGGAGCAGCGCCTGCTCGGCCAGGTCGAAGGTACCTCCATCGCTCGCCGGTTCGAGGAAGCGCACGATCGCCTGCCGGATCCGGTCCTCCCAGGACGCCACCGCCCGCGCGGTGAGCCTGGAACCGATTGCCCTGCGGACCTCGGTGTGCCGCGGCGGATCGGTCGACGTCAGCAGCCTGCCCGCCGCAACGTCGTCCACGCCGAGGTGGGTGACCACCGTGCCACGCTCCGAGGTGAACTCACGATGGTCGCCGAGCACGCGGCAGACGTCGTCGTAGCGCGTCACCGACCAGAACTCCCTGCCGTCGGGCAGGACTTGGTGGTGCAGGGGCGCCTTCCTCCTCATCACGTCCCAGATCGCGTGGGGATCGCCCGAGGTGTAGAGATTCAGGTCGAACAGGTCGACTCGGCCGAGATCGATGTCGCTCCCGGTACCCGGTGTCAACCTCACGTCCGCGCCCTCCCCTGGGCGATCAACTCGGCGACCCGGGCCGGGGTCTGCGCCAAGTAGAAGTCGCGCACGGACAGCCCGACACCGTAGTCCCGGGACACCCGGTCGATGATCTTGATCCCGATCAGGGAATTACCGCCAAGCGCGAAGAAGTCGTCCTCTGCCCCGACCTCGCAACCGTCGAGGTATTCACTCCACAGCGCCGAGATTTCGTGCACGAGCGACGCCGGCACACTCAAAGGCGCGGCTTGTGATTCTGACGCCTCATCCTGTCCGTCTCGCTGGTGGACCCGTGGCCCCAATTCCATTGCCAGCCTTTCCTTATCCGCCGAACGGAACGAGTGTCTCGCGATTCTCTTCCGCTCACACCGTGCCGGTGGTGGCCGGTGCTCGGAAGTGAAGTGTTCGTCGACAAGTCGTGGCCGGCTCCTGATGTCCACGATGCCGTCCCAGAATTGATCACCTGTCTCGGCACGTGCACCCGGGACCACCGCGACGCCAAGGTAAATAGCCGAGGAAACCCCGCGCAAGGGATGGCCGTGCGGACCACTTGCCGGGCACCGGTTGTCCCGCCGACAGGACAGTAGACGGCGATGACCGAGGAGGACATGCACGGCCCGCTGAGCCTTCTCCGACGATCGTAGATCGAAAATACACAATGTGGATGGTGGATGGCTGTTCTCTCTGGCTGTCACCCACAATGTGCGGCTAGCCTGCGACACTCCTGAACAACCCGAGGCCTCTCGGCCTCAGGAACAGTCATTTGACGACCGGGAGAAAAGCCCAGCAGCTTCCGGGCGCGTCAAACCAATCATGTACTGAAGGGGATTTCGTTGCTTAAGTCGCAACGGCTTGCAGTGCTGCCCATCGACTCATACGATCTGGATTCCGAGTTGTCCGTCGTGGACCGCCACGAGTACGGAGGCGAGTATGACGCCCTCACCTTCGGATCGTGGACGTGCCATGTGCTGGCCAACGGCAGCGGCGCCGAATCCGACATCGCCTTCCGTCCCCACAGCGGTCGTCTGACCCTCACCGAACTGGGCAGGCAGTTGCCGGGCATCATGTCCCTGGTGACCGAGCATTTTTCCCTGGACCGGTTGCAGTGGGTACGCATCTTCAGCCTCCGTGACGGAGTCATGGCCCCGCACGTGGACTTTCTTGAATTCGACGAACCAGGCACCAGGTTGCAGGTTCCGTTGCGCACCTCTGAGGAATCCCTCCATTCCGAGAATGACATCGTCTATCACCTCCGTCGCGGTGAGGTGTGGAAGATACACACCACTGACCCTCATTCCGCGTGCAGTTCCGCCAGGACTGCCCGGCTCTCCCTCTGCCTCGACTTCGCGGACGCCGAGGAGCCCGTTGCGATCCGCAACGACGTTCACGCGACCGAGCCGATCCGCATCATCGAACGGCCTGAGACGACAGAAGCGGAGCTCGAAGAACTCATCGGCTCCGGCCGGAAGTTCACTCCGGCGACCATGCGGTCGGACTTCCGTCGATTCGCCACGCTCCACTTCGAGCGCCGCGCGCATGCCGCCATGGTGTTCGACTGGTACGAGGAGGCCGCGCGTCGCACCGGGGACGTTGGCATGGTCGCAAAGGCCCAGGCCTTCCGCAGGTACTGCATTGAGAAGCGGACCGACGGTGAGGCGTTCGACTGGTGAGGAACCGATGCCGGAGTCGGCGAGCAGTCCGATCGCGATCTGCTGCTCGAGCCGCTGCCGCTTGGTGAAGCCCGGTTCGCGGAACCCGCCTGCGGTGTCCGTCTCGAGGGAGAGCGTCGAGACGCCGTAGCGCACCAGCAAAGCGGGACCGGGCCTGCCCTGACGTGCGCATGCGGCAGGCCGGCGCTCGCTTCGAAGCCCGGCTCGCCGCAAGTGGGCGCGTGGCAGGGTGTCGGTGGCAGGGTCGGCCTGGAGTTCTTCCGCAGATTCACCCCATGTTTGCGTAGCCTGACCACCCACCAGCAGGGATCGTCTCTGGCCGCAGCGCGAAGCGACCCCGTCGTCCGCGGCAAATGGGTGCCGCATCGGGATCGGCGAGACCGCCGCGCCGGCTCGGGGGGCACGTCCGCCGTCCGCGGCCACTGATGACGAGATCTGCGAGGCCTTGGAGGTGCTGTGGGGCACCTCGGCGACGGCCGCCTGGGATGGACTCCGGGCCTTCCGCTGGATGCCGGTCGAGTCCTCCGCCCCTGCGGAGGAGATTTCCGGCGCACACATCGAAGACCTGGACCTCGCCACGCGCCACTGCCCGGTGATGATGATGGGTACACGGCCCAAGGTCCGCCGTGACGGCGCCGCGCGGGTGGACTTCGCGCTGGAGACGATCCGCTGGGACGCCGGTGCCGCCCAGCCTGCCCAGGCTGCTCAAAGGCCGGTGTCCACCGCTCCCCGTCGTCCAGGTTCCGGCAAACACTCGCGCCCCGGGACGTGTGCCCGGACTCTCACCTGAGTCGCCTTTCGCACGGCCGGGCCCGCGCGCACTCGATGGGCACACCACCCTCGCCCGGCTGAAGACTGCCGCCACTGAGGCCGTGGCGCGGCGTGATGTCGACGATCGAGCGGGCACCCATGACATCACAGGCGCTGTGTGGCATCGCTTGGTGCCACACAGCGCTATTTTGCGCCAATCCACGCTCCCGTAGAGCACATGCGCAGGCATGGCACCACAATGGATCAGGCTCCTTTCTTCACGTTTCCGCAGTTCAGCCAGGCTTATCTAATCCTCACCGACACATGGTGCCACCCAGGCTTGCACGTGCGCCAATACGGTGCCATCATGGCGTCATGGACCTCACCCCGTATGTCGACAGCCTCCGCCGCGAACTCGCGGTGCCCGCCGAAGCCGGCGGCGACGAAGCCCGCGAGCTGGCGGA